>CAYURW010000005.1:17281-48583 GCA_964447145.1 uncultured Clostridiaceae bacterium | reverse complement strand
CCCTTATACGGCTCCTTACCTGTAAGCTTCTTTACCGCCTCCTGAACGGCAGGTATCCTTATGGAGCCGCCAACAAGTATTACTTTATTTAATTTGTCCGCCGTAAGCCCTGCATCTGCAAGGGCTTTTCTTGCCGGCTCCATTGTCATTTCCACCAAATCATGAGTCAATTCATCGAACTTCGCTCTTGTAAGAGTAATGTCAAGATGTTTGGGACCGCTTGCATCAGCGGTTATGAAAGGCAGATTTATGTTGGTCTGTAAAACTCCGGACAATTCTATCTTTGCCTTTTCCGCAGCCTCCTTCAGCCTCTGCATTGCCATCCTGTCATTGCGCAAATCTATACCGCTGTCCTTTTTGAACTCCTCCGCAAGATAGTTCATTACTCTCTGGTCAAAGTCGTCTCCTCCAAGCCTGTTGTTACCGCTGGTAGCAAGCACCTCAAACACACCGTCCCCAAGCTCAAGTATTGAAACGTCGAAAGTCCCTCCGCCCAAATCGTATACCAGTATTTTCTGGTTTTCTTCCTTATCTAGACCGTATGCCAAAGCTGCGGCTGTCGGCTCATTTATTATCCTAAGTACCTCGAGACCGGCTATCTTGCCCGCATCCTTCGTTGCCTGCCTTTGACTGTCGCTGAAATATGCAGGCACTGTTATTACAGCCTGAGTAACCTTTTCTCCCAAATAGGCTTCCGCATCTATCTTAATCTTGGTAAGTATCATTGCGGATATCTCCTGTGGAGTGTAGTTTTTATTATCAATGGTAACCTTAAACCCGGTTCCCATTTCCCTCTTTATTGATGTTACTGTCCTTTCCGGGTTTGTAACCGCTTGCCTTTTTGCCACCTGACCCGCAAGCCTCTCTCCGGATTTTGAAAATCCTATAACCGAGGGTGTTGTCCTCCCACCTTCGGCATTAGGAATAACAACAGGTTCGCCGCCTTCCATGACGGCGACACAAGAGTTGGTTGTCCCCAAGTCAATACCTATTACTTTTGCCATTACTAATTTCCTCCTTATTCTTAAAGTCTGTTATTTAATTTAAGAAATCCTTTCTATTTGTTCTAATTCTATATGTTTCATTTCCATTGTTCTGTTTCTGGCTCAGTTTATTGCTTCACTGATACTTTTACAAGGGAGGGCCTGATCACCCTGTTCCCAAGTATATATCCCTTTTGGAATACTTCCTTGATTATATTTTCATCTTCGTCTTCCCCCGGCTCCCTCATTACTGCATGATGAACATTGGGATCAAAATCCTTTTCTAAGGCCTCTATTTCCTTGACTCCATTCTTTTCCAGAACTCCAATCAATTGCTTGCATACCATTTCCACCCCGCAGATATGCTGCTCATTCAGTTGGTCCTTTCTGAAGGCCTCCAGGGCCCTTTCCATATTGTCCACTATCGGCAGCAGCTGTCCGGCTATGGATTCAACGGCATTGGCATACATATCGTCTCTTTCCTTCGCTACTCTCTTTTTATAATTTTCAAAGTCTGCCTGCATTCTGAGGAGTCTGTTGTAGTTTTCTTCGACCTGTTTTTTCAATTCCTCCGATTCATTATTTACGGTCTTTTCCGGCTGTTCGGAAGCCGGTTTTGCATCTTCTGTCTGCTCGGGAGCCCCTGTATCTTTACTTATTGCCTGTTCTATTTCCTCTTCTTTGCACTTTTTATGTTTCATCTATCTGACCACCTTTAAGCTTGTTATTTTATATAGAATACGCCGGTAAACAGCTAATTAAAATAACGAACAACCTTTGGCGTATTCTATAAATCAAGGAAAACATTTTAGGATATTCGAAGTATAATTAGCTGATATTTATCCAAAAATATATAGTTATTTTTTGAGAATGCTCGTTAGCATCTCACTAAGATTTTTGGTCATACATTCAACAATTGAAATGGCTTTGGAATATTCCATTCTGGTAGGACCAATTACTCCAACAGAGCCTATAACTTTGTCATTGACCTTGTACGTAGCTTTTATCAGACTGCATTCCCTGAACTGCTCGAGTTTGTTTTCACTTCCTATGCTTACGCACATATCGCTTTGAATATCGTTCAATACTTTGGCTAGCAGCTCCCTTTCTTCCATAGTATTGAGGAAATCCCGCGCCTTTTTGATATCGCTGTATTCGGGCAGGTTCAGGATGTTTGACACACCGTCGCGATATATCTCAGCAGTATCGGTATAGAGAAGGGTTTTGATAAGTTCTGGCACTATCTGCTCTAATAATTCCTGATGCCCAAAGTGACCATCGGACAAATCAGACATATTGAAAATCTCTTCACTCCCGATCCCAAAATCAGCTAATTTGTCATTAATCATATTGGTTATTCTGATAAGGGCATCCTGTTGAACATCTTGCGTCAATCTGAGAATGCTGTTTTTTACGATGCCGGCATCTGTAATTATTACTGCCAATACAGCTGCATTATCTATCCGAACAAGCTGTATCTGCTTTATGTTGGTTCTTCGGAACTGAGGGGCTAATACTATGGATGTATATTGAGTCATCTGAGAAAGCAGCTTGGATGTATGTTTGACAAGCCTGTCAATCTCCCCTATGGAGTCAACAAATTCCTGCCTTATCTTTTCCTTTTGAATGTCATTGACTGCATCCTGTTTCATAATCTTATCTACGTAAAGTCTGTAGCCTTTGTCTGAAGGAACCCTTCCCGCTGATGTATGGGGCTGTTCAATATAGCCCATGTCCTCAAGGTCAGCCATTTCGTTCCTGATCGTTGCCGAACTCGTCCCCGTCAGGTACTTCTTGGATATTTTCCTTGAACCGACAGGCTCAGCAGTATTTATATAATCTTCGATTATTGCCTGTAATATAAGCCTTTTTCTACTTCCCAGGTCCATCCGTATCACCGCCTTTGTTAGCACTCTATCGTATCGAGTGCTAATTCTGTCTCTAAAATATCATTGAAGCATATTTTTGTCAATAGGTTTTGCAAAAAAAATTCCCAGTACCCCATTCATTCAATTGACAAAGTAAATGCAACTATATAGAATACGCCAGTATACAGCTAATTGAAACAAATCTACATTAGTGTTTATTCACCGCAAATTATATAGGATATTCGAAATACAATTAACTGATGTCTATCCAAAATGTATAAATGAGCAGCGGTTAGTGGCAACAAGTCTTACAAAGCAGGTATATTACATAAATTCAATAAAAACAGAATTGGATAAATCTCTTCCCCTGGCTGTCAGCTTCAGACTGTTATCTTCAATTATCACGAGCCCTTGATTGATAAGCCTTTTTAGTACATCCCCGTATTTTTCCAGAAAATCAATATCATATTTAGTCTTAAATCCTATTATATTCAAACCCTCATTGAGCCTTAAAGAAAGAAATATGGTTTCCCACATTTCCTCACCCGGGGACAATTCTTCCGACCCTTCCACGGGCAATTTCCCCTCATTAATAAATCTTATATAGCTTGCAATATCCTTATAATTCCAGAACCTTTTGCTGCCAAGCCTTGAGTGGCTCCCCGCCCCAACTCCGAGATATTCTTCATTTCTCCAATATATGAGATTATGCCTGCATTCCTTGCCCTTCCGTGCAAAATTGGAAATCTCATATTGGCCGTATCCGTAAGAACCGAGAATCTCTATTGCTGTACTGTACATTTCCCTGTCCGTTTCTTCATCAGGGAGCTGTACTCTGCCTTTTTTATACTGATCATAAAGCCCGGTCCCTTCTTCTAAAATCAAGCTGTAGCAGGAAATATGATCCACGCCCAGATCTGCTGTCTTTTTCAGGGTCTCCTTCCACATCCCCAAGGTTTGATTGGGAAGTGCAAATATCAAATCTGCATTTATATTGTCAAAGCCCGATTCCCTTGCAGATTCAAAGGCATGTAAAAAATCCTCCGGTCCGTGAATTCTCCCGAGCCTCTTCAGCAATTCCCCCTGCCAGGCCTGGAGCCCTATGCTTAGCCTGTTTATCCCAAGGCTTCTGTAATACCTGAGGCTCTCAAGGGTCACAGTACCCGGGTTAGACTCCATAGTTACTTCTGCCCCTGAATTAATAAAGGGTGCAATTTTTTCCATGATAGAACCTATCAAAAAATAATTAATAACGGTGGGAGTCCCCCCACCGATAAACACAGTCTTATATCTAAAGCTGTATATTTTATTATATTCGTCAAGTTCCCTGAGCAGTGCCTCTATATAACTTCTGGAGTCACTTTCATCATACTTGTAGGAGTTAAAATCGCAATACAGACACTTGCTCCTGCAGAAGGGTATATGCACATATAATCCGATATCCTGCATTTTATCCTCCATACCTTTAGTCATCAAGCTTAAGGACTGACATAAAGGCCTCCTGGGGAAGCTCTACGCTTCCTACCTGCCTCATCCTCTTCTTGCCTTCCTTTTGCTTTTCAAGAAGCTTTTTCTTTCTCGATATATCTCCGCCATAGCATTTGGCAAGCACGTCCTTGCGCATTGCTTTTACTGTTTCCCGTGCAATGATCTTTGTTCCTATGGCAGCCTGGATGGGTACTTCAAACATCTGCCTCGGAATTACCTCCTTAAGCTTTTCGGCAATAGATCTTCCCCGGGCATAGGCCTTGTCCTTGTGGACTATAAAGGAAAGAGCGTCGACAGATTCAGTATTCAGAAGTATATCAAGCTTTACAAGCTCGGATTTTTCATAGCCTTTCAGCTCATAATCAAAAGATGCATACCCTTTTGTCCTGGACTTTAGGGCATCAAAAAAATCATATATTATCTCGTTCAGCGGCAGTTCATAATGAAGTATTGCTCTTTTCTCCTCCATATACTGCATGTCTTTGAATATGCCTCTCCGGTTTTGGCAAAGCTCCATTATCGCTCCAACATATTCTGTCGGAGACATTATCGTTGCATTGACCACAGGCTCTTCCATATATTCTATCTCCTGAGGGGGAGGCATATTTGCCGGATTGGAAACATTGATAGTCTCGCCGTTGGTCTTTGTTATATTGTATATAACACTAGGTGCGGTTGTTACCAAATTGAGGTTGTATTCCCTCTCCAGTCTCTCCTGCACTATTTCCATATGGAGCAGCCCCAGAAATCCGCATCTGAAGCCAAACCCCAAAGCCATGGATGTCTCCGGTTCAAAAAGCAGTGCCGCATCGTTAAGCTGAAGCTTTTCAAGGGCATCCTTAAGGTTGCCGTAATCAGCTCCGTCAGCAGGATAAATGCCGCAATAAACCATTGAGGTGACTTTCCGATAGCCCGGAAGCGGATCTTTGCATGGATTATTTGCGTCAGTAATTGTATCTCCTACATGTATATCCTTAACATTCTTAATACTGGCAGTCACATAACCCACCTCTCCGGCCATAAGCAGACCGGTGGGATTCATGTAAGGTTTTAAGGTCCCTACCTCCAAAACGTCATATTCTCTTCCATTGGACATCATTCGCATTCTCATTCCGGGCTTTATTATTCCGTCCACTACCCTGATATAGGCTATAACCCCTTTATAGCTGTCATAATATGAATCAAATATCAATGCCTTTAGGGGCTCGTTTTCATCTCCCCCCGGATAAGGTATATATTTTACTATACCTTCAAGCACCTCTTCAATATTCAATCCATCCTTGGCGGATATCAATGCGGCAGAAGAGGCATCGAGGCCTATGACATCCTCGATCTCCTTTTTTACAAATTCAGGATCCGCACTGGGAAGATCAATTTTGTTGATCACGGGGTACAGCTCCAGGTTGTTGTCCAATGCCAGATATACATTTGCAAGAGTCTGGGCCTCGATGCCCTGTGTGGCGTCCACAACAAGCACGGCTCCCTCACAGGCGGCAAGGCTTCTGGAGACTTCATAGGTAAAATCCACATGCCCCGGGGTATCAATAAGGTTAAGTATATAGCTTTTCCCATCCTTTGCCTTATATTCCAATTTGACAGACTGAAGCTTGATCGTTATGCCCCGCTCCCTTTCAAGATCCATATTGTCGAGCACCTGCTCCTCCATTTCCCTGGAAGAAATAACGCCGGTCATCTCGATAAGCCTGTCCGCAAGAGTTGATTTACCGTGATCTATATGCGCTATTATACAAAAATTCCTTATATGCTTTTGCCTGTCGCTTGTCACTATGTTTCCTCCTTTGGTGCCAGGCACGACGTTTAGACGTTTATTTGTCTGCACCCTCATTTTTATATATCATGTCTTTTACCGAGCTTTCTGTTATGTTTATATTATGAGCAATTTCCTTATATGTATATTTCAATGTTAATGCTGATCTTGCATATTCAAGCTTATATTGTGTCAGCCATCTTTTCCTTGAACCCGATTTTACTAATCTATAGTCTTCGTCATTTATTCCTGTCTCTATCAATATCTCATCCAACCGCTTTCTTTCTTCCGTTTTTGTCCTGCTTAAACACATTAGCTGATATGCATCGTCCCCGATTACTTTCTCTTCTTCATAATCTTTTTCCTCTTTTTCAACCATCAACTCAGTATACTTTTTTACCGCCTCTTCTCTATCGGCTTCCAGCATACTAAGCACTATATCCACGTTTACAAAACCTTTGACACCCTTTCTATAAAAAATATCGCTGCTCCATTTGTATTCGCTCATTTGTATTCGCTGACTTCCTTGCACATACCTGCCAGCACAGGATTTTGATGTATGTATCTCAAAACACATATCAAATATCTCTCATCCTGTATCAATATAGCTTTTTATCTTCCCTGGAACACATGCCCTACCCGCTTGTATTTTCCATTGAAATATTTACTGTACTTATTATTAATCTGATGCATTATTTCCTGTAGCTTATTGTCCATTGTCTGTACCAGAAGGTGATAATGGTTACCCATCAAGACATATCCAAATGTTACCTACATAATACATGATATCAGAAGGTTTTCAAATATTCAATAACCGTCTAAACGTCGTGCCTGGCACTTAAAAAAGTTGACCACATAATCGGCCGCCCTAACCGCAGGTTCTACATTAAACATGAATCTCTCCCCTGCAATATCAAGTCTTAAAATATTGCCCTCCTGAAGAGAAACCGCTAATGCATATTTTTCATCATTGCACATTATCAGCTCCCTTATCGACATATCGGCGATATACACTGAGGAAATTAACAACATAATGCAAAAAAATATTGCCATTGCATTTTTCATTTTTTCCTTTAGAGCCTTATTGCGCTGTTTTCTTGCTTCAATTCTTTTATCCATCTGTATCTATTCCTTCAAGTCATTAATAACTTCACCCAGTACCCTGGATAATAGTTCGGCTGAGTATTTGGCTTCATCAACTGTGTTGAGCATGCACCCTACCTCTATCAGCACAGAATGGTTGCTGAAGTACTGGTTGTATTTACCCCTGCTTTTTACATCAATTTTGAGAAACAATCCGGGATATAGTTTATCCATTTTTTTCTTTATATATACCGCAAACTTTTCCAATTCTTCATAGTTGGGGTTCCCCTTAGCAATAACCAGCATGATTTTGGCTGCACTTTTACCGTTTATTGAAGCGGTATATTCGGCCTTTTTTGCCATCTTCTCTGCGTAGGTATACTTGCCTGTATCAAAAGCATCCCTGTGCAAATCCAATACAACTTTCAGCGATTTATACTTATTAATACTGTTTTTTACAGTAACCTGAGAATTAACATAGGAGTACGCATATGACACCTTGTCATGCTGGGTCTTATCATGGAGCACCTTATACTTGTATTTATCCTGCAGCTCCTTGGCCAACACATTGCCAACGGAGATAACATTATACTTTTCATTAAGGGTATGGTAGTTCCCTGCTGTATTGGGCATATAACTCTCAGTTGAATGGGAGTGGTATAAGAGTACCAAGGGTGATTTGTTATCCAATGAAATTTTACCCGGAGTCCCTGCCGTTTCCATAATAGTTTGGGGTCCCGGCACCGTTTCGGAGGATGGGAGCTGTTGATCCGATGTATATCCTTCTGCCTTGTATTCGTCTTCCTCGCTGAAATAAATAGCCCCTTCCGGAGCGCTTTCAAAATCAGTTATATCAAGGGCAGCTTCTGATACGCCGTAATTGACTCCTGAATGGTCAAAAACAGAGGGGTCATATTGGCTGAAGGCTGTAAAGGCAATATTCAAGTATGTCAGGGGATTGCTCATATCTGTATAGAGTCCCCCGGCCATATGCCCTGTAATTGAGCTGAAAATCCCTGGCATGGAATAGCCGTAATCCTTTTCATATTCTGCCTTGGCACCTGTTAATACAACATTAAGAGCCTGAATATAAAAATTATCAGAGTAACTCTTAAGTTTAGACCTTTTTCCCGTATCATTAACGGTAAACAGTGCAAAATCCTCTTCATATTTATTTACATATATATCAGGTCCATAAAGCCATTTAACGAAAAAAAATAACATAACAGCCGACATTATAGCAAAAAAAGCAAACAATCTTTTTTTGTTCAACCGATCCACCTCTCTTCTCCCGTAACTTATGCATTCAGAAACAGAATAGATTAGTTTGCCTGTATACACTTATATGCCATGTCGCTTGTTTATATGTATGAAAAATGACTAATTCAGATACATGTCCATATTCTCCTGGTTAATGCTTGGGTGCAGAGCAGCATTAAGCCCGTTCGCTATCACCACCGCAATATCGTCAATGAGTCTGTCAATTTCCTTGGGGGTGACCATAAGGTTGCCGATGTACGGGGAAATAACTTCGTTTATAAGATTATATTTCTCTGTCTTTTCCATACTTTTTAGCATATTGTAAAAATCTCCGCCTTTTGCAGATCCTTTTATCAGCGAATCCACTGCTATATCTATCGTATCGCTTGCCATAGTAGCAGCATCCACGACAGTAGGCACTCCGATTGCAATTACAGGTATTCCTATACTCTCCCGGCTCAATTCCTTTCTATTGTTCCCGACTCCGGATCCCGGGTTTATGCCTGTATCCGCAATCTGGACAGTGGTGCTTATCCTTTCCATTTTTCTTGAAGCCAGAGCATCGATTGCTATAACTACATCCGGTTTCACTTTTTCAACTATACCCTTTATTATCTCGCTGGTCTCTATCCCTGTAATTCCAAGAACACCGGGTGCTACGGCACAAACCGATCGAATACCCTCATCAATCTGGTCAGGCATATACTCCTTCATATGGCGGGTAACCAGCAGATGATCCACCGTCCTCGGCCCCAATGCATCGGGTGTAACGTTCCAATTCCCCAAGCCCACCACCAAAATCACCGAATTGTCATTAAGGCTCATAATCCTTCCCATTTCTTCCGCCAGGGCTTTCCCTATCTCATCATGAAGATCCTTGTCGTTATCCCGAAGCTTGGGAGCCTCAATTGTAACGTAATTTCCCATTGGCTTTCCTATTATCCGTGCTCCAACCTCTTCGATTACCTTTACCCTTGTTACCGTATAATCTTCCTTCTTATCCACTTCCATTTCCACTCCCGGTATATCTTCCCTATTCTCCTGCTTGCTGTAAAATTCTCTGGCTTCTATAGCTAAATCCGTCCTTATCCCTGTCATGGCATTCCCTCCGTAATTTTTAAGTTATTCTTCAGGTTATGTGATAAGTGAAGTTTGTGCCTCAGCCGCTCTTTTTATTCAAGCACAAAAACTCCCATGCTAATCTTAGAGTAAGATTTTCATTGGCAAAATAACTAGTAAAAATAAGAAGAGGCAAAGAGCCTCTTCCTATCGTTCAAATCTTGTACTTGCATTCTTACGTAGGATATGGTAGAATACCTTTTGTCAATTGATTGTTGAAGGAGGTGACGGATTTGGCAAATATCAAATCAGCCTTAAAAAGAATAAAAGTAGCAAACTTCAAGACAAGAAGAAATAGGATAATTGTTTCCTCCTTGAGAACTTCAATCAGAAGATTTGAAGATTCAATAAAAACCGGGGACTCAGATAAAGCAAGGGAATTATACCGCAAGGTCACAAGCCTTATTGATAAGGCAGTGGCTAAAGGTTCACTCCATAAAAATACAGCATCAAGAAAGAAGTCCAGGCTATCCAAGAAGTTAAAAGCTATCGCCTGATATTGAGCAATGATTAAACCCTGAAAGAAAAATCCCTCAGGGTTTTATTATTTTTAAATATTCACTCGAACAATCCCGCTAGAAGCATTTCCATTGCCAATCTTTCCCCCATCCTGCCGGATTTAATGTTCAATTCGGTATCCAGGCATTTGCCCAATGCGGATTGAAGAAGCTGCCTTTTGATTGAAGAGCTGTACTTAATACAAAGCTTTACTGTATATTCATGAATCTTCAGCACCCGCGCTATGCTTCCGGCCTCTTGCCTTTTCCCTCTCAGCTCGGATACCCTTATAATATTCTTTATCTGATTTGCAAGGAGAGCCAGTATCCCAAAGCTGGATTCACCCTCTAAGAGCAAATCGGAATAAACCCTAAGACTGCGGCCGAAGTCCCTTTCTGCGCAGGCATTAATAAGCTTGAAAATATCTTTTTCTATATTCCTGGGGACCAGAGCCTCAATATGTTCAATGCATACATCCTTAGAGTCACCCATGAACCCTATGATTTTTTTCATTTCATTCTCCACGTCATACATATTCTTACTTCCATTTTTGTCTAAATAGCCTATACTGTCAATAAAATAATGCAATTCTTTGTACCCGATTTTCTTTCCGTTTTTATCAAAAACATTTCTGATCCACTGTGAAAGGTCATCCCTTTCCACCCTTCCAAACTCATAAACCGCCCCTTGTTTTTTCAGTATATTTACTATCTTTTTTCTTTTGTCTACGTTTCCATAAGACACAAGCAAAAGACAGGTTGTATTATTGATATTGCTTATCACATCAATGAAAGGCTGTGCATCCATGCCGGGAGCATCGCCCTCCTCTTCCCCTCCCTCTCCTTTTGCCTTCAGTATCCTTAAATCCCTGACAACTACCAGCCTTTTTTCCGATCCAAAGGGAAAGGTTTCACAAGCAGCTGAAAGGGTGTCTGCTTCAAGCTTTTCCCCTTCCAGCTGAATATAGTTAAGCTCGGGAAAAGAAGTCACCACTGCATTTTTTAATGCCTCCCGGCCTTTATCAATAAGGTATGTCTCGCTTCCGTATATGAGATATATGGGTTTGATGCTGTTGTTCTTAATATCGCTCATCAGCTGCCTGTAGCTCATTATTCCACCACCATGCCATCAACAATCTTAATTTGATTATAATGTATAATCAGGCTAATGTGCAACAACCTTCACCTTCATGCTCTCACCGTTCGTTGTTACTATCACCGCACCATTTTCATCAGTCCTGTAGACAAGGCTGCCGCACTCGTTCAGTCTTTCAAGGGTTTCTGCCGAAGGATGCCCGTAGTTGTTTCTGCCCACCGATATAACACTGACCCTGGGTTGGACTGCCTTAAGAAATTCTTTGGAGGAAGACCTTCCGCTGCCATGGTGAGGCACCTTGAGCACATCGGACTTCGGGATCCTGCCGGCCAAAGCCAACTCCGCATCCTTTCCTATATCCCCTGTAAACAGTGCATAAAAGCTTTTATAATTTAAGATCCCCACCAGTGAGTTTTCATTTTCATCAGATGAAGCTTCCCCTCCCGGGAAAATAAAATCAATACTGATCCCGCTTCCTAAGTCTATGTAGTCCCCTTTTCCAAGCTTATAGACTTTTATCCCTTTTTTATTGCATATATCCAGTATCGCATCTCCATGTCCCGAAACATTATCGGCGCTTCCGGAAACCTTGGGCAAAATAAGGTTTTTTGCTGTATAAACCTCCATTACCTTCAGCAGACCCTCTATATGATCATCGTGCAGGTGAGACACTATTATGGTATCTATCCTCCAGATCCCCTGGTGCATCAGCGCAGGAAGCGTTATCTTTCCCCCGATGTCATAATAATAATCTCCTTTTTGGGACGAGCCTCCCCCGTCTATAAGCACTGTCCTTCTGTTGGGAGTTGTTATGCAGCAGCTATCTCCTTGTCCCACATCGAAAAAGACCATTTTTAATTCTTTTGCCGGAAGATTATACACCGAAATTGCGACGACAACAGAGAGAATATAAGCTAATTCAAATCTCCTTATGTATACCCTGATATAGTTAATTTTAGTAAATGCAACCCATAAGGCCACTCCCCCATAGTATAAAAAATAGAAATGGAAAGGGAGGGTCGGAATATGAAAACCTGATAGGGGAAGCTCCGAAGCCTTCCGGATCAAGAAGTTAAAAAGACCGATAGCATAGTAATCCACGGAAAATATATAAAGGGCCAGGATATTTGATACTATTCCGGTAAAAACCCCGGTAAAGCTTACAATCGTTATTATCAAAGACAGAGGTATTGCAATTATATTGGTGAAAATGCTGATAACAGAAATATAATTGAAATAATAGACCAGAACCGGTGAGAGCCCGAGCCATGAGGCCAGTGACAGGGCGGCGGCTCCTCTTATTGCCGGGGGAATGTGTTTAAGCATGTCGTAAAAGGGTTTATAAAGAATGGCAATGCTGAATATTGCTCCAAAGGATATCATAAAACCCGGGTCGTGTATCGCAAGGGGTTTGAATAGAAGAATCAGAATTCCGGCAAAGGATGCCGATGAAATAAGGTCGTATTTTCGCCTCAACCCTTTGCCCGCCGTCAGGACCGCAAGCATGATAAGGGCCCTAAGGGAGGGGAGGGGAGCCCCGATAAGCAAGACATAATACGTCACTGCCAATAATATAATGAATCCCTGCAACTTTTTCTCCAGTTTAAAAGGCATTAATACATATGTAAGAAGCAGCATAAGAAAACCTACATGGAGCCCCGAAACAGAAAGTATATGGGAGAGCCCTGTTTTCATGTAGGCATCCCTTGTATATTCGTCAATATCTGTCTTATCTCCGGTTATTATTCCTACCAGTATCGCTGCCTCCTCTTCCGGCAAGGCATTGCGGATGGTTTGCCTGACTTTCTCCCTGGATATATATAGCATAGTCCGAAACAGCCCTGCGCTATTTTCCCTGATAAGTACCCCCCGGTCGGACTTTATGACCTTGTTTATTCCTCTATTCTTATAGTACAGCCTATAATTAAAACCCCCGGGGTTTCTTGCCTGTGAAATATCGGAACATTCGCCCTCAAAGGCTATTATGTCGCCAAATTTGAATTTGGTTTCTTTATTGATCCGGAGAAAAACCTTTTCACTAAAGTTATAATACCGCCCACCGCTAACGGCTCTTATGCTCTTGGCAGTGTACTGTACGTAACTCCCCTTTTCTGTGGAGCTGTCAATTATCAGGCATTCATAAGCCGCCTTTTTTCCGTCAAATATGTCAAGTCTGCTTTCGATACCGAAAATCAAGCTGTAGTCCAGAACACCGATTACAAAAAACAAAACCGCAATTGCAGCCTTAAAATTTGTCTTGTTTTTCCTGTTCAGAAACATTAATGACAAAACCAAAAAAAGGCTGCATAGTATAATTGGTATGCTTGGGAAAACAACGCTGGCAAATAAAACACCGAAAAAAAGGGCAAAGGCGAAGTATACCATATAATAACCTCACATTTGATTTACTATTTATATGTGCTGACATGTCCCCGTCACTAATATTCACTAAGAATACACCATTATACAGCTTATTAGATCAAATGCGACTTTGCCGCATTTGCCGCCCATGCGGCTCTACTGCTGCTGATGTCTATCCTAAAATGTATAACAAAGAGGCGGCGGACTTCCTGCATATGAACTTCCTGCGCATCAGGTTAAACTTCTACCAATATCCTTATTTCCCTTCTACAAAATTACATTATTTACAAATAATATATATACAAAGGTATCTTGCCGTATTTGCCGCCCATGCGCCTTTTTTGAAGAAAATTCTGGTGCGGGCGGTTAGGTCAAAGGTTCTTATTGAATAGGAGTGTGACCAGCAAAGCTTGTCACATTCCTATTCAATAAAAAATAGCTGCTAATTGCAGCTATTTTCAGTCTTACATGATCCTTGAAGGCAATAATGTGTCAATAAGGCCGATTACCAGAGCTCCTATCACTGCTCCCAGCAGGCTTACCTCCATCCCTGTTACGAAATACTGTGCAAAATAAATAACTGCCGCTGACACAAGAAAACCCGATATACCCCTGCCAAAAGGGGATGCATCAAAATTAAACAGTTTTTCGATAAGATAATGCACCGCTGCTATTACAAGGGCAGCAATAATTGCTGTCATAAAACCTCCCCTTATATTAAAACCCGGAACGAAAAATGCAGTAACCATAAGTACTATTGCAGCAACTGCAAACCTGATGATAAAACCAATCAATCCGCTTCCTGTCGACCTTCTTTGCCCATCATTGTTTTGCGTAGTATTGCTCATGCAGTTCACCTCCTGAGTTTAATTTAACCTCAGGGCAATAATTATATACTCCGATTATTAAAATTCTTGCAATTTCAATATCATAATGTAAAAAATTGCTCTGTTTTACTTGGCTTTTTTTCTGCTCACCTGCTCAAAGACATTTTTGGTACCTGAATAAAGCCCCGAGGCTGTGAGACCGTATATAATTCCCTTGAACAACCCTAATTTGATGTTTTGAGGCTCAATAAAATAAATGCCGACAATTATTCCAATTATTACAGCTATTACAGCAGCATATTTCCTGGGCAATCCAAAACCCTTTATCAATTCTACAATAGCCATAATAATCGGTATGACCGCTGTTTCATTTAACTTCATATTCCCATCCCTTCCTTCCAGATTCTAATTAATAATATGTCTGTAAGGTGAATTTATTCTAACTTTGCAATTGTGACAGCATATGTATTCTATGAATCAAGAAAACATTTTAGGATATCCGAAATATATTAGCTGATGTCTATCCTAAAATGTATATTCAATATATTGAACACCATAATATTGAATGGTATGCTGATAATATCCGATAAGACATGGAAATGGGATTGGAGTGACATATATGAAAACAGAACGACTATTTGACTGTGATCCGTATCTGAAGGTATTTTGTGCCGAAGTTTTACACGTTTTGCCTTATGAAGGCAATTACGGAGTTATTCTGGACCGTACGGCTTTTTATCCGGAAGGTGGGGGTCAACCCTCTGACACAGGCCATCTGGATGATGCGACGGTGCTTCAGGTTATTGAAAAAGATGGGGAAATACTTCATATCACCGACAAGCCAATTGAATCAAGAGAAATAAGAGGATCCATCGATTGGGCAAGACGCTTTGACCTTATGCAGCAGCATACCGGTCAGCACATACTGTCCGCCTGTTTTGAGGAAATGTTTGGGGGCAGAACCGACAGCTTTCATATGGGCAAGGATATTTCAAGCATAGAAATCGACATTGACAGCTTCAGTTCCAATGATGCAGAAAGCTTGGAAAACGAGGCAAATGATATTATCTATAAAAATTTGCCCATAATTGTCAAAGTAGTCTCAAAGGAGGAGCTTCAAAGCCTGCCCTTAAGAAAAATGCCGGTGGTTACTGAGAATATCAGGATAGTAAATATAGAAGAAGTTGACTGTTCCCCTTGCGGAGGCACCCATGTGAAAGCAACCGGGGAGGTAGGAATAATAAAAATAAAGAACTGGGAAAGATGCAAAGGAGGCATAAGGTTCATATTTGTTTGCGGCAGCAGGGCTCTAAAGGACTATAGCCTGGATAATTCCATAATAAGAGGCCTCGGAGAAATTTTCTCAGTCAAGGATACTGATATTATAGAAGCTGCCGGCAAAATGCTGAACAATCTGAAAATTACTGAAAAGCGGCTTTTATCAGCTGCTCAGGAATTGATAAAATATGAAGCCGAAAACATAATAAAAGAACATCCTGCAGGGGGCAGTATAAAACTGATCAGCAGAATATTTGAAGGAAGGAGTATGGATGATATAAGACTTCTTGCCCGGTACTTGACACAGACACCAAATACTATAACGCTTCTGGCAAGCAAAAACGAAATAGGCAAGAGTACTTCAAGCAATGTGCAGGTTGTATTCTCCCGCTCCGAAAATATGGACATGGACATGAATTCAATATTTAAGGCAACAATTCACATAATTGACGGGAAAGGCGGCGGAAGCGCAAGATCAGCTCAGGGAGGGGGCAGCAAGGTAGAAGGCCTTGAGGAATTTATGAAAACTGCGGAAAGTATGGCAAATATTTAAGTGTGACCAATATTTACGAGGGCTTTAATCAGAGCCTTCTTTTTCTTCCGACATTCTGCCAAGTCTGGAACCCAGTTTTTCACGCATCATCGCCTTTTCACATAGCTCATCCAAATTTTCCAGCTTGTAATCAAGACCTGAAAAATATATTCTCATGCACTTTTTTAGCTTCCTGCGTACCTCATCGACCAAATGCCCAAGGTCATCGGCCCGATCAACGGCATCTTCAACATCCTTGCGGTGAGCCAGGGAGATTCTGTTGAATTCTTCAGCAGCCCCTACCGACAGCCTGTATGAGCTTACAAGGCCCGTCAGTATATCATTCAGATCATATATCTCTCTAAAAAGGTACTCATCTTTTTTATTGTTCATCATACTTCTCCACCACTTCTCCACATAATCCGGCTGCAATTCTTTTCTTTGCATTCCTTTGAGCAAAATAATAGGAACAGGGGCAGTATTGCCCCATTTGATGTCAATGGGCCTTTTCTGAAGAAAATTCTGGCGCAGGCACTTAAATAAAAAATTCTATAGCCTATGCTATGTTTATTTTTTAAATGAAATTATATTACACAGTTTTATTATATGTTTTGCAATAAACACTCTACATTGGAATTCAGATATTATAAAGTCTTATTCCTTGATTTCATAGGTTGCATAATTCTTACTTGAGATTTTTTTATACGACTTATATATGTCGTGAAAAAGGTTTGCCATTTCATTTTTTTTAATATTTCACCTGAATTTTCAACTCATGCAAATAAACAATCATAGAATACTAATAATGAAAGGCGGTGTTTTATGATGCCAAAAGATACGCAAACAACATACAAGACAATAAAAGGAAAAAGAACGGGGCGCAGCAGTTCAAGGATCCTTGTTCCTGAGGCTGAAGGGGCAATGAATAATTTGAAAAAATCCATAGCATCGGAATTTGGAATAGCTTTTTCGGAGGGCGATAACGGCAGCCTTTCAGCAAAACAATGCGGCAGAGTTGGAGGCGAAATGGTAAGAAGGATAATTGAACAAATGAAGCAGGAAATTGCACAATCACCGGAAAGATTCCTTAATTGACAGAGAAGGCAAAACCACTATGCTAATTTGGAGATATTCATGGCATAGTGGTTTCTTCACATATGGTCCCACATATGGTTTCAGTTGTCACAGCCATTGATTTTTATGAAAAATTGTGTTATTATTTTTTAGGTAAAGAATACGACCCAAATATTTATAGGCAAAATTTACGGGAGTAGATGGGTGCCGGTGTGCCCCCTGGTCTTCAAAACCAGTGTTTGGGGTTAGTAGCCTCATGGGTGGGTTCGATTCCCACATACTCCCGCCAGTTATATTTTTTAGTTATTAATGTTTCAGCAATGGTTGGTTATGACGGAGAAAGCATTGCGTTTACCGTAATAGAGTGTAGATTTGAAATCCTCTTTTTGAATATGAAAGAGGATTTTTTGTTTTATTATGTAGAATGTCGTCGTTTTATGTTATGCTTAATCTGATATATAAGGGTAAATACTGTATACTATGTAGATATTGCCGATTCGTACAAATTATTTTGCAGGAGATGAAGAAAATGAAAAGGGTCATAGGCGTAATTTTTAGAATTCTTATACTATTGGTTGTAATACAAGGGGTTGTGATGACAACTCAAGCTGATGCAGTAACGATACCCAACGGAGATTTCAGTATTATTGCAGATGGAGTATATCAGATGTCTGAAAACTATTCAGGTACTATTACTGTTACAAGTGCCGTATATGATGTTACAATTACGGATGCAGTATATAATACACATCGCAGTAATACAAGCGTTTTCATAGCAGGGGGAAGGTCAGAGGCATTGAAGCTTACAATTGAAGATATTGACATTACTGCCCCTACTGAAAAGGCAGGAATAGACTTCAGTAATGCAGAGGATTATGAAAACGAACTGTACATAAGCGGGACATGCTATGTCACCGGTGGTATGTATGTAAATTGGGTTAACGGTGGATATCCGGGCATATATGTACCTGAAGGAATAAGCCTCATAATAAATAGTGCTGATAACGCTGAGGATAATAAATTGACAGCAACCGGTGAATTTTATTCAGCAGCCATAGGCTCACGCAATAATGAAGCAGGAGGCAATATAACTATTAATGGAGGTTGGATAAAAGCAAACGGCGGCAATTATGCATCAGGCATCGGTGGCGGCAACAGTGCGGCAGTAGGCAATGTAATTATAAACGGAGGAACAGTGGAAGCAATTGGCGGCAGGTATTCAGCAGGAATAGGCAGTAGTAGCCATGCAACAGGAACCGGCACAATAACAATAAACGGAGGAACAGTTTTTGCAACAAGTACCAATATTGTCTCCGGCGGATCTACCTTTGGTGGCGGAGCAGGCATCGGAAGTGGTTATTTAGGAGCAGGAAACACAATTACAATAAATGGAGGTATTGTGACAGCATCAGGTGCCTGGTTTGCAGCAGGAATCGGCGGCGGTGAATTTGGAAATGCAGGCATTATTAATATTAATGGGGGTATTATTACAGCAACAGGAGGATTTCGTGGTACAGCAGGTATCGGCGGAGGTTACGGCAGAGGAGGCGGCACTGTAACTATATCTGGGGCACCTACAGTTTATGCAACAGGATACTTGTATGGTGCATCTGATCATATAGGCAGGGGTGACAATACCAGCTCCGATTCAGGAACTCTAAAGGATGCTTCTGGTGATGATTTGTCATATCTTAGGTTTGATACTGAAGGAGTGGCAGGGGCAAGAATAGAGATTGAAGGATACGGTGATGATTATCTGACAAATGACCAGGGAATATGCGGAATATTTGTTCATCGCAGTGGGACAACAATATATACAATAAGCAAAGCGGGATATGAAGCGGTAAAAGGAACTCAAGCTTTAGATTCAGTAAATCACAGTATTAACATTACAATGACACCTGATAATACACCACCGGTTATCATTAATGCAACTCCTTTGGCAATGAATACCGGAACATCGATAACAGTAACCTTTGATGATGATTACGGAATATACAGTACATTGTATCTGGTGCCTAAATCAGAATCAGATTATACCGACAAGGATACACTTGATGATGTAATGGATAAAATTAATGTTGCCATAGATAGCCCTTTAGCTGAAACAAGTATAGATACAGCAAGTCTTGATGATGGATTCTATCAGATATATCTGGCAGACAGTGCGGAAAATGTGTCTACACCAATAAATATAGTTATAGATAATATACCACCGACAGTTGGCCAGGATACTATATATGTAAAAGGTATAACACATAATAGTACTAAACTTGAATGGAACAAAGCAAGTGACCTTGCCACAGCTTCTGCAGAGCTTAAGTACTGCATTTATCAATCTTCTGCCAGTATAGAAAATACAATAGAGGAAATTGAAGCAAATGGAACAGTTAAGCAAGACTACACAGCAGATATAAACGAGCTGAATATCACAGAGTTGGAGCCTGGTCACACATACTACTTCAATATAATTGTCACAGACAATACCGGCAATAAAACCTGCTATAAGCAAGCAAGGGTAATTACATCAAGGCCCTCCGGCAGAGGTTCTTCAACCAGCGAAAGCAGTTCAATACAAAAACCCAATGAAACAACAATCCCCGTAAATACATTGGCTGGAGAAGCGGGGAAGACCATAGACATAATAACAGAGTACGGTACGGTATCCCTGCCTTCAAACATGCTTACTGCGGAAACAGCAGGCGATGCTACATCCGTAACCCTCACCGTAAACAGGGTAGATGCCGCAAAGCTTCCGGCAGGGGTTCAGGCACAGATAGGCAATAAACCGGTGATAGAGCTTATGCTCAAGCTGGATGGAGAAATTATACCATGGGATAACCTGGATGCTCCTGTGACAGTTACAATACCTTACGTGCCTACAGCAGAAGAGCTTGATAATCCGGAGAATATTACCATATTTTATATAGATGGTGCAGGAAATTTATTCTCAGTACCCAGCGGCAGGTATAATCCGGCCACAGGCAAAGTTAGCTTTAGCACCACCCACTTCAGCAAATATGCGGTGGTATATGTGTCGAAGAGCTTTGAGGACCTTGGACAGACAGTTTGGGCTAAAAAGCAGATAGAGGTGCTCGCAGCAAAGGGAATAATGGACGGCAGGAGTGCAGATGAGTTTGTGCCCCGGGCAGGAGCAACCAGAGGTGAATACCTTTCGGCACTGGTAAGGACTATGAGCTTATCTGCAAAGACAGATACCAACTTCAAGGATGTAAGTATTGATAATAAATATCATAGGGAAATAGGCATAGCAAAAGCTCTTGGAATAACCAATGGAGTAGGAAATGATAACTTTAATCCGGAAACTGTCATAACAAGGATGGATATGATGGTAATGACAGAAAGAACTTTGAGAAACCTTGGTTTGATAAGCGAAAAAGGAACAATGGAGGACCTGAATGAGTTTGTCGATAAAACTAAACTTGCCGATTATGCGGTAAACAGCATAGCGGCTCTTGTGAAGGAAGGATTAATAATTGGAAGCGATGGAAGTCTGAATGCGGGCGCGTATACCACAAGAGCAGAAGCGGCAGTATTCTTATACCGCATATACAATTTGCCTTAACCTGAGAGGAAGCATGCAGATAGAAGTTTTCATTGCCATTAATTTTTAGAAAAATAACATATACCATAAAGGGTCTAATAGGGAAACTTATTGAACTATATCCCATATAAATATTGAAAATAAACTAACAGGCGTTGTCCCGCAAAGGGCAGCGCCTGTTAATTTGCATTGGTATCCTTTTACAATGAATTCAGAACCTCCGTAATGCCTTTTCCTCTTATGCGCTTTAGGGGGCCGACAACAGAAAGGACAATGACGAATGATATTGTCCCAATATAATCCCCAGCTGGATTCCGGGCAGCTTCCGCTTAATAGCAAAACTTGCAAGATATTTTAGTATCAGTACCCTTTGAAGCAGCACCCCGAATTTCATTGGTTCCGTCACTGCATTTACCGGTTAGATCCGGGCCGCCTTTTTTGCAGGAACAAAGGATGCGGCAAAAACCGTCAGGAAGCCCGTTGCGATACCCAGGGCAATACTTGCTACGCTTATGGAGAACAGCGGAATCTCGCCAAATATTGTATTGTTGAAATATTTCAGCAATGCGGAGCAAAATAATGCCATAAGCATGCCTGTTATTACGCCAAAAGGTATTGCCCAGAGGGTTATTGTAATCCCTTCCCCTCTGACCAGCCTTTTTATCACAGCTAAATAATGTGATACTTTCATCTGTCATGTCAAAGGTTTTTCGTTCTTTTTGCATTCTTATTTCAAAGCTCTCCGCTGACTTTACAACAATACCTCCTAAGCTGCAGCATTTTCTGTCAAGCTCTATGATTCCCGCATCCAGCCTTGCTAATTTTAAAAGACTTGTTATAAGGCCATGATACTATCCTCCGACAACATTCCATTTATAACCCATTCCCCTTACGGTAAGCAGAAATGAAGGGTGCTTGGGTCGCATCATTAATGTTTTTTTCAATTATTAATGTTTCAGCCATGGCATCTGCAGGGGATACGAAAACTGCCGCTTCGCCATCCTGAACAAGCACCGGGCTGCTTAACAGCTTATCAGCTATTCGCCCGCTAATGTGACGACCGGTGATCAATAGGACAACCTCTTTTTCGGGCTGCAGCTCCACACTTATTATAGGAAGCAGAACCTTTTTATTTCCCCCTGAACCCCTTCCGTGAATAATTGTAGCCCCTGCAGCACCTGATTGACGGGCTATACTAATAGCCTTTTCGGCAAACCCCCTGTTTACTTCTATTAAGACGCAATCGTGCTGCAAATCATCTTCAATTAAAGGTAAAATATCTCCGCTCTTTTCCTCATAAGCGGGGTATTCTACCTTCTTATACTTAAATGCGATTCCCAGAATCATGATGGAAAGGACCGGGGCCATTGCTACCATTGCTATAGTACCGAAGCCGTCTACCAATACATCTGCGGTATCTATGACTGTTGCTGCACCCTGGGCAAAAGCAAGCACAAAGGTAGCCGTCATCGGCCCCGAAGCAACACCCCCCGCATCATAGGCTATCCCGACAAAAACCGGTTCGGTCTTAAATGAAAGCAAAATAGCAGCCGCAAATCCCGGAATAAGAAAATACCATAGCCTGACCTCCGGTATTATTATCCTTAACATGGAAAGGGCAATAGCTGCGGCAACACCGAGAGAAAGAGTCATCCTGATAAGATAAAGGGGAATATGGCCCCCGGTCACTTCTTCAACCTGTTCGCTCAGTATATGCACCGCCGGTTCAACAAGGACGACTATAAGCCCCAGCAAAAACCCTATCACAACAAGGGCCCATTTGTTCATCCCGGCAATTTCCATCCCTATTATTCTTCCCATATCCATAAATCCTGAATTTACTGCAGTAAGAAACAAAACAAGCCCCAATAAAGTATAGGCAAGCCCTTTTATGATTATCCCCAGTTCATTCTTAGGCAATTTGAATTTTCTGAAATGAAAAATTAAAAACAGAATTGAAATAGGTAAAAGTGCCAGAAGCGATTCCCGGAATACTGGCAGAAGGGCCTCAATTATAGGCTTGAATATGCCTTCAGCCGCAATAAATTCCCCTGCCTCTCCCTGAATGCTTCTCTGTCCGGAAATAATGGACGTGATTGTGATTGCAAGTATCGGTCCGGCACTCATAACGCCTACAAGCCCAAAAGAATTCTCCTCCGAATGCAATCCCCCCTTCATCCTGGACAAGCCCATAGACAATGCGAGGACAAATGGGGTTGTAAGAGCACCTGTCGTTGCCCCTGAAGCATCAAAGGATATTGCAAGAAATTCACCGGAAACAAAAATCACCAGGATAAAAATAATCCCATAGGTTATTGCCATGAACAGGTTAAAGGGCCTATCCCTAAGAAGCCTGAAAACACCGAAGGAAACCATTATGCCTACACCTATCGACACTATATATACAATGACAGGCGCACTCAGAGCACCTCCGGATGCAGCTTCCACCTGCGAGCCCAGAATGAGCAGGTCAGGCTCTGCAACAGTAATCAAAAAACCCATAAAAAAACTGAGAACTGCTACCTTTAATGGTGTATCTGATGTGGCCACTTCCCGGGACATATGTTCACCGATAGGGTTCATCGACAGATCCACGCCCCAAAGGAATATTGACAATCCAATCAAAAGCATTATGCTCCCTATTACAAAACGCAAAAAAACATCTGTTTCAACATTGACCACGGTAAAGCAGAGCAATAGTACCAATATCACGACCGGAAGCAAGGTCCGGATAACTTCTCTGAGCTTTTCGAAAAAAAGATTCATGAAGTCACTCCCCTGCGTTCTTTTTGCCTGTTCTCATAAAGGCCATTCGTCCTTGATGCCGGAAGTATAAATATGATTCCGTTTCCTATTTTTTTCAGGTCCAATTCTGATGATATTCTTTCCCTGATCGCAGCCGTTTTATCTTTTTCTGAAATAATAATGATTATGTCCTTTTGGGGTTCAATAACCAAAGGAAAATAAAAATCTGCCGGTATGCCTGCCCCACGGCCGTGAATAAGAGTCCCCCCTTTGGCACCCGCAGATCTTGCCACTTTTATGCAGTCCTTGCTCCGCCCTTTGTCCACAATGACTATGATGCAAAAGTACTGGAAATTGAACTCTTCAGTTAATTTTATCTCAGGGCCGGTGTCCCGAAGTTGCCAACGCTTAAAGGGAATGGAGAAAGCAATTCCCTTGTTCCTTTCAGAGAACCTGAAGACCCCGCTTATCACATCATGCAATCTGTCGCAGAGTTCTTCCGATGCCGGTATCATAAGCAATTCTTTGTGCGTTGCGTTAAGTCCCATCTTTGTTAACAAGTTGGATTGAACCATACCTTCACCGAGAAATATCGTCCCTCCTTCTGCACCGCATTCCCTTGCTTTGCGCAATATGGCATTGGCTTTGCCTCTTCTTACTATTGTAAAAAATATACTGTCCATTTAACACTTCCCACCCCCACTAAAACAATACCCTATTGTCTCCTGTGCGCTTTGTTATCTTGTTCTGATCAAAGTGATCCAAAAGGGCTACTGCATATTTTCTGCTGGTCCCAAGAAGGTCTCTGAATTGTCCCAGCTGTATCTGACCGTTTTCTTTTATAAATTTTCTGAGAAACTGCACTGCTTCTTGGTATGCTTCTTTTGAAAAAGCTATGTCATCATCTATTTTTACAAGCTCCCCCATATCAATTAGTGCATTATACACCGATTGAATCTGGCTTTTATCCATGCGGTTTGCTTCAGCCAACTCGATAACTCTTGGCGGATTGAATCTATTTTCTCTGAAGCTCTTTTCTATCATATTTTTTATCTGTTCCTGCTGGCTGTTGAACTTCACTGCAAAATCGATTTGGGCCGCAAATTGGTTCTCAAGCCTCAAGGAGCCCTGAGATTCAAAGTACCCGAAAATCAAATCCGCCAGCCTTGGCTTTACTCCTTCAAGAACCTTTGTCCGGAGCTCTTCTTTTGATATCCCGCTTTTCAGGGGATTCCTTTTGTGATACGCCCCAAGCAGCTCAGTTATTTTGGTCCCCAGGTCCTTTAAGTATCTGGTATGCAGCGGATAGGTTTCATCCCCGAGCCTGAACACCCTTATAAGTTCCCTTTCCGCAAGCCCGGCTTCGATTTTTTCATAAATCTCCGGGGATATGTTCCCTGCAGCCTTCATTACAATTTTTCTTTCCGGGAATTTGCCGCTGTTTTGTATCAGGTAACTTTCGACCACTTCAGCCGGATCCCCCTGCTCCTTTATTTTAAGCTCCTCTAATACATCCTCCTTAAAACGTTTTCTCCTTGGAGGATTTGGTTCCAGAACCGTTCCCCCGCCTATTGTAAGCATAGGGGAGTAAGTTCTTATCACAAAACGGTCTCCTTTCATGCAAGCCGTTACTTCCTCCAACCTAAGCTGAACAAATGCCTCTTCCCCGGGCTTTAGCTCCTCTCTGTCCAATAGCACTACCCTGCACATTATCTCTGAGGTTCCGTGGTAAAATCTTAACCTATCTCTGTTGTCTATCGATTTTTCCGTGCTGCTCAATATTTCCAGCTTTGCATCCAGCATCATTGTAGGTTCCATGCTCCCGGGCTGTGCCAGAACGTCTCCCCTTTGAATCTCATCTAACTTTATGCCTGCTGCGTTTATTGCCACTCTTTGCCCTGCCCGGGCAGTCTTCACATTTTTGTCATGGACCTGTATTGATCGCACCCTTGTCTCGCCCTTGCCCGGAAATATCTCTGCTTTGTCTCCCTCGTTTATGCTGCCTGAAATAAGAGTTCCCGTTACAACGGTACCAAAGCCTGTTATGGTAAAAACCCTGTCTACGGGAAGCCTAAATGCCTCACTTACATCCTTTTCTTCCACTGCCTCAGTTATTTTGTCTATATTTTCAACAAGTTCTCTGATCCCCTCACCGGTGACCGAAGATACCGGAATTATTTCTGCCCCTTTGAGAAAGGAGCCCTCAACCTCTTCTCTTATCTGCTCAATTATCATTTCAAGCCATTCGGAATCTACCATATCTTTTTTGGTAAGAGCGATAATTCCTTTTTTTACTTTCAGAAGTGAAAGTATGTTAAGATGCTCCCGGGTCTGAGGCATCACCCCTTCATCTGCGGCTATGACAAATACGACTGCATCAATTCCTCCCGCTCCGGCAAGCATGTTTCTGACAAACCTTTCGTGCCCCGGAACGTCAATAATGCCTGCTCTCCTTCCGCTGGGGAGGTCAAAATAAGTAAAGCCAAGTTCAATGGAAAGCCCCCTGAGCTTCTCCTCTTTCAAACGGTCAGTGTCCCTTCCTGTCAAGGCCTTAATCAGGGTCGTCTTGCCATGGTCTATATGCCCTGCGGTGCCGATAATAACATTTTTCAAGCCTTACCCCCGCCCTTCCTGGAATCGGTATCCTCAAGCATAGAAAAAGCCCAGAGCAGCGCATCTTCCACAGTCTTGTACTCATCCTCCATAATCGTCCTTACATCAAGTATAAGCCTTTCCCTATAGACCCTCGCCACCAGCGGGATTTTGTATTCTCTGAGCTTTCCTTCCAGCTCATTCAATGATACATTATAAGGCTTTATTGTGACGGCCCTGGTAGGCATTTTATGCAGAGGCATCGAACCTCCGCCCACCTCTGAAAACTCGTCCGCAATACTTATTTCAGCCATATCCTTCAAGTCCTTCCTTAGTTTCATAGAAAGCCGCCTGGCCCGCTTCCCAAGCTCATCAATACTAAACGTAAGCATCCTTAATACAGGAATTTCTCTTAAAGCAAGCTCTTTGTCCAAATAGAGCCGTAAGGTTCCTTCCAAGGCTGCCAATGTAAGCTTGTCGACCCTAATCGCCCTTGTCAGCGGATTTTTCTTCATCATATCTATATATTTCCTGCTGCCTGCAATTATTCCCATCTGGGGACCTCCAAGCATTTTATCCCCGCTGAAGGTCACTGCGTCCATTCCGGCCTTTATGGCCTGCTGAACAGTAGGCTCCCAGGGAAGGCCATACTCTGTCAGATCCATAAGCATTCCGCTGCCCAGATCCTCAATTACGGGAAGCTTCAGTTTCCTCCCCAATGCGACCAGCTCCTCCGACTCCGTTTCGCTTGTAAAGCCAAGTATTCTGTAATTGCTGGTATGTACCTTCATAAGAACCGCAGTGTTCTCGTTTGCTGCTCTTTCATAGTCGGATATATGGGTTTTGTTGGTAGTGCCTGCCTCAACCAGGATGGCGCCGCTTTGCTCCATTACGTCGGGCACCCTGAAGGAGCCTCCTATCTCAACAAGCTGCCCCCTGGACACCACTACCTCCCGGCCTTTGGCCATTGTGCTCAGCACAAGCATAACGGCAGCTGCATTATTGTTTACGACCATTGCCCCCTGTGCCCCAGTAAGCCTGCATATCAGCTCCTCCACATGGGAATACCTGGAACCTCTTTCACCGGACTCCAGATCCATTTCCAGATTTGAATACCCAAGGGCGACATCCGAAATAGTATTTACAACAGGCTTTGCAAGAGGGGCTCTTCCCAGATTCGTGTGCAGCACCACCCCTGTTGCATTAACGACCTTAACCAGATTGCTCCTCATCATCCTGTTAACTTTTTCAACTATTCCCTTTACTATATCGGGGCCGTCCTTTTTACCGGAATCCCCCTCTTCTTCGGAGGTCAGTATAAGTTTCCTGTAATTGTCAAGGTATTCCCTTATCCCCTCTACCACGGCCGTTCTGGGATAAACCGAAACAAGCCGTTCAATATCTCTCCCCTTCATCAGCTCATCAACAGAGGGTATATTGCTCAATATCTGATTTTTATTTCTCATATTCCGCCTCCTATTCTGGATCCCGCCTCTAAATTACATTTAATGCGTATTCGCTCTTAGGCTTCACCTTTCCGATAATGGCAAAACCTGTTTTGTTCCTTATTTTGAGCTCTTCCACAAGCTTTCCCATATTGTCTTCCGGCACCGATATCAAAAGCCCCCCTGAAGTCTGGGGGTCAAACATTATATCCCTGATCTCCCGCTTTATACTCTCTGCAAAATTAAAACGTCCCTTTAGATATCTTTCATTGCTGTATGCGCCTTCCGGAATTATCCCCATTCTTGCAAAATCAATGGCCCCCTCTATTATTGGAATGGAGTCGGACCATATCTCCAGAGAAGCACCGCTTGCCGCAGCCATTTCGTATGCATGGCCCAACAGGCCAAAACCGGTTATATCGGTACAGCCTTTTGCTTCTGCTCTTATCATTGCTTCACAGGCATCCTTATTCAGGTATGACATGTTTTCAACAGCCCTTTTGCATGTACTCTCATCGGCAAGGTCTGCTTTGATTGCGGTATTAATTATCCCCACTCCAAGAGGCTTTGTAAGTATCAGCATATCTCCCGGCCTTGCTCCGGAATTAGCGGCTATTTTTTCGGGGTGCACCATTCCCATTACAGAAAGGCCGTATTTCGGTTCATCATCCTTTACAGAATGCCCCCCTGCAATAATTGCGCCTGCTTCCGATACCTTGTCCGCTCCGCCCCTCAGGATCTCTCTTAGGACCTCCATGGGAAGACATAAAGGAAAACATACTATATTCATTGCGGCAACCGGCCTGCCCCCCATTGCGTATACATCGCTCAGGGAGTTTGCCGCTGCAATCTGCCCGAAGGAATAGGGATCATCCACCACGGGGGTAAAAAAGTCCACAGTTAAAATAACAGCTTTATCCTCGTCTATCTTATATACCGCAGCATCGTCGGAATTATCCATACCTATTATCAAATTTTCATCATAAAATTTTGGCATCTGACTCAGAACCTGAGCCAGGGTCTCAGGACCTATTTTGGCCGCTCACCCGGAGCTTTTGGCCATTTGCGTAAGTCTGGCCCTTTTGTTGTTATCCATAGTGTTCCCTCCCTTAGGCACAAATTTGGGATAAACTAAAAACCCATATGTATTATAGCATAAATTCGTAAGAATTTATGCTATAATTTAGGATTCTCCTATATATTATACGCCCCTAATCCACGGTTATTTTGTCCTTCATATTGTTGAACTTTGCAATCCCTATGCCCTTGACTTTCTTGATATCCTCAATAGTGTCGAAGGGTCCGTTCTTATCCCTGTATTGTATGATTGCCTTTGCCGTTGCAGGCCCTACTCCTTCCAGGGTGTCGAGTTCACTCTCTCCGGCAGTGTTTATATTTACTTTGCCGGATTTTTTTGCGATGACATTTCTGACGGTGCTAACCCCCAGAACAGCATTCCCGGGATTCTTATGTTCTTCACCCTTCTTGGGGATATATATCATGTCCTCATCTGCAAGCTTATATGCCAGATTCACGGCATTCAGGTCTGCCTCCAACAGGGCCCCTCCTGCCAATCCGACAGCTTCGTCCAGCCGGGTCCCCTCCTTGACTCTTACAACACCCGGGTTCCCAACACAGCCGCATATATATACAGATATCTCCAAAGGTTCTGCCGAAACTTTTTCTTCCCGGGCCTTTTCCCCCCGGGCCTGTTCCATGATGGAATCCGGCTCTGCCTGTTCATTGGCTGATATCCCCTGCCCCAGGCCTATTTCTGTGGCTTTCCCCTGTCTGATATATACGGTGCCGCTAATTATGACCACTATAAGTACTATGGCAGCAATCATTGACTTTTGCATCCTGGTGACATAGATCATTTATTTCCGCCCTCCTCCAATAATGCCTATATAGAATTAAACAGTACTTCTATGCTAGTAATATATTTCCTCTGATTACATATAATAATACCTATTCCACACATTACCGGTATCACGGCCCAAAAAAACCATCAAAAAGGGATGTTAACGGTCGTCTTTTTTGATATACTGTAATGGTCATGATTATAGCTGAAACGTATGGAGGAATTAATGAGAAAATTATTTGCATATACGCTGATACTTACTCTGTTCATGTGTTTTATTCCGGTAAATGGGGATGCACCCGGGATTTCGGCACCTTCTGCCATATTGATCGATGCAAAGAGCGGAAAAGTTCTATATGAGAAAAATGCTGATGAAAGACGCTATCCCGCAAGCACCACAAAAGTCATGACGGGGCTTCTTGCAGCTGAACTCGGGAGAATGGATGATAAAGTTACGATAGGCAAGAACCCACCCCTTGTTGAGAAAGGAAGCAGCCAGATTTATCTTGTTCCCGATGAACAGCTTACAATGGAACAGCTTTTTTATGCAATGATGCTGGAATCCGCCAATGATGCCGCTGTCGCCATTGCGGAGCATATTTCCGGTTCTGTTGAGGAATTTGTAAAACAGATGAATAATAAGGCAAGTGAGCTGGGTGCAATAAATACTAATTTTGTCAATCCAAACGGTTTGCATAATGATAACCATTATACAACTGCAAAGGATCTGGCGTTGATTGCCAGGCATGCAATGACACTGGACAGGTTCAGGGATGTAGTAAAAGAAGTAAAATATACTATTCCGAAAACAAACAAGCAAGAAGAAAGAAATTATATTACAAACACCAACAAGCTTATTTGGAAAACTTATGATAAATTCAGATATGAGTACGCAATCGGCATCAAAACAGGATATACCACTAAATCCAGACAATGCCTTGCAGGAGGAGCTGCAAAGGATGGACTGGAGCTGATATCCGTGATAATGGGTGCAGAAGGCCAGAATATATATTCAGATACAATAAACCTTTTTGAATATGGTTTTACCAATTTTCGAAATAAAGAAATAGTGAAAAAGGATCAAATAGCTGCCACTGCATCAGTAAAGGGAATTGAAGATAAAATAAACCTCCTGGCCGCTGAAGATTTCTCATTAGTGCTATCCTCTGAAGAAAAAGAAAATATAAAAATCGAAATAGAGGTTAGAGACGATATAGAAAGGCCGGTCAAAAAAGGCGAAGTACTGGGAGAAATGATCATTTATGAGGACGGAAAGGAAGTAAAAAGTATAGATCTCCTATCTTCCGCAGAGATAGAGGCCCCCGCAAAAAACAACAGCCTTTGGTGGCTGTCGGCTGTTGTGATTTTCCTTTCGTACAGGACTGTGGTCACAATATATAAAATTAAGAAAAAAAGATTTAGGAACAAAATTACATATGTCCGGAGGTGAGCACTCTTCTTCAACTTAACCCTCGAATGCAATAACCTCAATCTCGACCAATCCATCCTTGGGCAGCCTTGCTACCTCAACGCAGGACCTTCCCGGCTGCCTGTCGGTAAAATATTGGCCGTAAATCTCATTAACCTTTGAGAAATCATTCATATCTTTTATGAATACTGTAGTCTTTAATACATTTTCCAGCTTGCTTCCGGAAGCCTCAAGCAGAACCTTTATGTTTTCGAGACACTGTTTTGTCTGAGCCTGCACTCCGCCTTCAACAAATGCACCGGATACAGGATCGATCCCCAGAGAACCGGAGGTAAATATAAGGTTTCCGTATTTTACTGCCTGAGAATATGGGCCTATGGCAGCGGGAGCCTTTTCAGTCTTAATAATTTCTTTGGTCATTTTAATTCCTG
>CAYURW010000005.1:2319-17271 GCA_964447145.1 uncultured Clostridiaceae bacterium | reverse complement strand
AATCTCAATCGTTGACTCTTATTTCATCCAGGTAATTATACACTGTATATCTGGATACGCACAATATCTTTGCAACATAGTCAACAGCACCCTTTATGAGAAATATCCCTTTATTATCCAGAAGTTCCACTATTTTGACCTTTTCATCCTTGGATATAAAAGCAACAGGCTTCCCTACGGATTCAAGGGTTTTGTCCACTATGCTGTTCAAAATCTCGTTTACCGTGCTTCCGTAGCTTTCTTCGCTATCTCCCGGGAAATCAGCCGTTTCTGTCATGCTTGTCAGTTCACTGATTATGTTTTTTGCTATTGTAAGCTCTGAAATATCATAATTAATGCATAGAAAACCTATGAGACTCCCATTCTCGTCTTTTATATACAATGATGTCGACTTTAACTGCTTGCCCGCTTTAGTCCTTTTGCTGTAATTAATCCTGGATTTGTCGAACTGTCCTCTGCGAAGATCAGCCAGCCCGTACTCGCTCATAGGACCTCCGATAGTCCTTCCCGTAACATGTCCGTTGGCAATCGCAATAATTGAGCTTTGGGGGTGGCTTACATCGTGCAGGACCACCTCGCAATTCTTTCCGAAGGTGTTTGCAATTCCTTCAACTAATTGTATCATAGTTTTTAATATTGGATGTAAATCATCGCTCATATCAACACCCCTAAAAAAGATTTATTCGCTATCGACAAGAACTGATTTCGCATCTATCCAGAGCCTTTCCAGATTGTAGAACTGCCTTTCCTCATCGTGAAACAAATGAATTATAATATTGTTAAAGTCAAGCAGCACCCACCTGCCATTCCTAAAGCCCTCCTTATGATGCATTTCATAACCGGCTTGATCCATTTTCTCTTCTAATTCATCGCACATTGCCTGTACCTGTGTTGTAGAGTTCCCTGTAGCAATGACAAAATAATCCGATATGGCGGAAATTTCATGAATATCCAAGAGTTTTATATCTTTAGCTTTTTTATTTTTTAGAATGTCGACAGCCCTATTTGCCATTTCGGTTGATATTGAAAACAACTTCATCCCTCCATTTTGTGATTTTCTTAATTTTCAATCCCGAGGTCTACCCTAATCTGCTCCATCATTTCTTTAAGTTTTTCCTCGTCACATACAAAATATGAAATTTTATTAATAGTCTTGTTGCCATCACCGGGCAGTGTGTAAAATGTAACATTCTCCATTTTGACGTCTTTGACATGAAGAGCATATTGAGCTATGTCGCTGCTTTCGAGGTTAGTCTTTATACACTTAGACATTGCATCAACAATGTTGAATATTTTTGGTATGACCTTGGGGCTTATAAGTTTGTCAATAAATGCCTTGATAAGCTCCTGCTGCGCTTTTATCCTGCCCAGATCCTGATCAGCATAACCGGATCTGAACCTGGCAAATTTGACGGCATCTTTGCCGTTAAGCTGCTGAACACCAGGCTTCAAATGGATGGACAAATTCTGTGCAGGATCATCATAGTCTACTCCGGGAGGCACCTTTACAGTAACTCCCCCCAATATATCCACTATTCTCTCCGCTCCCTTGAAGGTCACCTTAACATAATGGTGTATAGGAATATCAAGTAGCTTGCCTACCGTTTCCATCGCAAGGGCTGTCCCCTCTTTTTTGGCAGCTGCCGCATTTATTTTATCGAATCCATAGCGTGGTATCTCGACTCTTGTATCCCTTGGTATTGAAAGCAATGTAATTTTTTGATTTTCTTTGTTGTAGCTGGCCACAATCATTGTATCGGATCTTGCTTCATCTATCCCCAGGAATAGTGTATTAATTACCGATTCTTCCTTAGGGTCCTCCGGCTTTAGCTCCGGGTTCTCTTCGATTATTTTTACATAATGGTCATCAGTCATATTCGACTTATAAAAATAATACATCCCTCCAAGTATTATAAAGAAAAATGAAAAAGAAATCAGGAAAATAGTCATGTATTTTTTCAAAGTCAAAAAACCTCATTTCTGTAGTGTTTTATGTATGAAACATCAACTATACATTTTAGGATAGATATCAGTCAATGGTATTTCTAATATCCAAAAATGTTTTGTGCTAAACATTATAGGCGTATGCTGGCATATTCTATATGTGCGTAAAAGCTAATTTTTTAATTAAAGAATTCCTTGATTGAATAGTGTCAAAGTGGATAAGCCCGTTATTGGAAATAATATGCTTTATGGTTGAATCAAAGGCCAGCAATAACGCCATGTCCAGGTTTTCAAACGCCATATGCCTCAAGTCTTCGATCCCCTCAAAGACCCTCCCGGGCTCAATAAAGTCTGCCATATATATGACCTTTTCCAATAAGGACATACCCTTCCTGCCTGTAGTATGATACCTGACAGCCATCAATATTTCTTTATCCTCAATTCCAAAAACGCTTCTGCATATATGAACTGCAGCCGGTCCGTGAAGAAGTTCCTTGGATGCAATAGTCAAATCGTCCGCAATTATGCCTTCCTTTGCCAGACAGTCCATCTGAAATGCCATATCCATATCCCTTGCACAGTCATGGACCAAGCCGGCAATTTCCGCCTTGAAAACATCACATTTATGGAATTCTGCCAGCTTTTTGGCTGTATTGCTTACGTTAATAGAATGATAATATCTTTTTTCTGAAATACTGTTTCTAAGATACTCCATAATTGAGTCCGTGTCCAGCAGTTAATTCACCCCTCCCTATACAGGCCCTTTTCTTTTATATAGTTCTCCACTTTTTCGGGAAGCAGATATTTAATTGGTTTTCCGTTCCTGACCCTATTTCTTATATCCGTAGACGATATTGCAAGCAACGGGATCTCGATACAAAACATTTTGGCATTATATTCAGACGATATTTCCATTATATTTTGTTCCAACAAAAAATTATCAAATCCGGGCCTCGATGCAACAATGAATTTGCAGAGGGCCGCCAACTCCCGGATCCTGTGCCAGGACGACAGTCCTATCACTTCATCTGCCCCTATAATAAAAAATATGTCCGCATCCTCTCCATAGATCCCCTTTAAGTCCTTAACAGTATCTACGGTGTATGAAATCCCCCCCCTGCCAATTTCCAGCCCGGATACCCCAAAAGCAGGATTGGAGGATGCAGCAAGAACCGCCATATTATACCTATGTTCGGGCTCAGTGATTTTCTGCTCCTGTTTGTGAGGAGGATTCCCGGAAGGGATAATAATAACCTTTTCAAGGTCAAATTCTACCCTTGCCGCTTCGGCTGCAACAAGATGGCCATAATGCACAGGGTCAAAAGTACCGCCCAAAACCCCTATTCTGCCCGATTTGATGTTGTTTCTACAAGTGCCCATGCAGATACCCCTGTATTTCATTCATTAATTATGTCCATTATACAATAATATACAGAAATTTAATAGTTTCTGCAATAATTTCAAAAAAAAATCCCGGACAATTCACCTATTATTTTCCCGGCTGTTTCGCAAATACTGCCTTCATTTTTAACAATCAGGTCACTGTATTGTCTATATAATCCGCACCTTTCGAAATACAGCTCCGCCAGCTGCTCGACATCCTTTGCAAGAAGCGGCCTCTTGCTTATATCTATATCTGCGGAGATATCCCTTATACATCTGTCAATGTATACTATTATCCCATTTTTCCTTAGGCTTGCCATATTTACAGCCCTCTTGACCACCCCACCCCCGGCGGCAATTATTATGCCTTCTTTTCCCTCTAGGTCAAGCACCGCTTTTGTCTCCAAGTCACGAAATACATTTTCCCCTTTGAGAAAAATTTCACTGATAGTGCAGCCCGCTTGTTTCTCAATAATTTCGTCAATATCAATAAAATCCTTCCCGAGCTTTTCTGCAATAATGCTTCCCAGGGTTGTCTTTCCGCAGCCCGGCATGCCTATCAGCACTATATTCTTGTTGCTTTTATCCATTCCTGACACCTGCATTCTTTGTTTTTACAATTTTATCATAAAGCCTCACTTCTATAGTTGCCCAGCAGTCTAAAATACGAGAATTTCATAAAGTCTCACTTTTATAGTTGCCCAGCAGTCTGAAATATGAGCATTCCTTTTCCACAATTTTAAGTACGTCCCCGGTAGCCTTCTCATTGGTATTTCCGCTGAAATCTACATAGAAAAAGTATTCCCATGCTCTGCCCTCTATTGGCCTGGACTCAAGCTTCATCAAATTCCGGCCTGTCTCCGCAAAATGTCTGAGTATCCCATAAAGGGACCCCGGCTTGTGGGATACACTTATTATAATGCTTACCTTGTCTGCATCCTTATCCTCGAGACTATCTTTTCCAACAATTACAAATCTGGTGCTGTTGTCTGTGTTATCCTGAATGTTTTCGCTTATCATACTAAGACCGTAGATTTCAGCCGCCTTGCCCCCCGCAATACATGCTTTGGATCTACAGCCTTCTTTTGCTATAAGTTCAGCACTTCCTGCAGTATCGTAATACACCCTTTGTTCCCATTCCGGATGCTCAGAAAGATATCGGCTGCACTGAATAAGCCCCTGTTGATGGCTGTACACCTCCCTTATATCCGAAAGCCCGGCCCCTTCTACTCCCAGGAGGCTGTGATCAATTTTCAGGTACTTCTCCCCCAGTATATAAAATTCATATTCCCTGAGCAAGTCATAGACCTCATTAATGCTTCCTGAGGTAGAGTTTTCTATTGGTAGTATCCCGTATTGTATATCTCCTTTTCTAAGGGCAGCAAAAACATCCCTGAAATTCTGATAGCTCAGGCTGTTGACCCCTTCACCAAAATGCTCAATACCTGCCTGACAGCTGTAACAGCCCGGCACCCCCTGATAGCCAATCGCCGCTTCCGTGACAGAGCTCTGATGTGCTGAGGGCCCTTGCCCTTCCCTCCTTATGTCCTCCTGGACTCTTCTACTCAGAAACATGAGATTCTTTAAGAACTGCTCCAGGTATTCCTTTTTAATATCAATTGCGGAACCTTCGGTAAATTTGCGGAGGATCTCCGCCTCCCTAATAGGATCATATATTTTCAGGTTATTTTTTTCTTTATATTTACCAACCCTGGCAGCGACCGCCACTCTCTCTTCAAAAAGCCTGACCAGCTCCTCATCAATTTTAGTTATGCTTTGCCTTAAGTCTTCAATATCTTCCAAAACCGATACCCCCTTTCCAATTCACTTCGGCCTGCCCTGCATAATAAGTTCAAGAAATGCAATTGCGGTAACAGCCTCTACAACAGGTACTGCCCTTGGCACAATACATGGATCGTGCCTTCCCTGTATTTTTATTTCAGTGTTTTCTTTTTTTTCTATGTCAATTGACCTCTGGGGCTTTCCTATTGACGGCGTAGGTTTAAAGGCTGTGCGGAATATTACAGGCATTCCGTTGGTTATTCCCCCCAGCACTCCTCCGTTATTATTGCTGTATGCCATTACCTTACCGCCTTCCATATAAAACCCGTCATTTGCCTGCGAACCGCACATCCTTGATATATCGAAGCCTGTCCCGAACTCTATCCCCTTTACTCCCGGTATTGAGAATATTAGGTGTGCCACAGTGCTTTCCACAGAATCAAAAAAGGGCTCCCCTATACCGGGTCCAATCCCCAGCACCGCAGTTTCCACAATGCCTCCCAAGGAATCACTTTGTTCCTTTGCTCTGACAATTGCCTCTTTCATAAGGGCTTCCTTACTGGGGTCCATTACGGGAAAAGCTTTCCCCTCCAACTTTTTTAGCGTATTTGCCTCAATATCGACCAGGTCGAAGGAATCGTCCCGAATTTCACCGATACCGGTTATATGGCTGACTATAGCTACTCCCATGCTTTTTAGTAGCTGTTTGCATATCGCGCCGGCAAAAACCAACGGTGCCGTAAGCCTTCCTGAAAAATGCCCTCCTCCCCTGTAATCATTGAATCCCTTATATTTAATATATCCGGCATAGTCGCTGTGGGAGGGTCTCATAATATTTTTTAGTTCCTGATAGTCATCCGAGTTTTTGTCTTTATTGAATATTACTGCACATAGGGGGGAACCTGTCGTTCTTCCCTCAAAGAAGCCGCTTAGTATATCAAACTCGTCTTCTTCCTTTCGGGGCGTGGAAAATCCATCATTCCCCGGAGCCCGTCTTTTCATTTCGTTCTTTATAAAACCAATGTCCAGAAGGATCCCAGGCTCGAGACCGTCTATGCTTACTCCGACAGCTTTTCCGTGGGATTCCCCAAATATTGATATTTTTATTCTGTTACCCCATGTCCCGCTCATTGACTCTCCCTCCCAATGCTCTATAGTGCTCCCAAAACTCAGGGTAGGATTTATTTACACAATCTCCATTACTTATTATAACAGGATTTTCACATTTTGTGGCAGCAATAGCCAGAGCCATTGCTATCCTGTGATCATTCCAGCTATCTACTCTGCCCCCTGAAAGGGTTTTTCTTCCTTCTATGACCAGTCCCTCAGGTTTTTCCGCAATGCAGGCCCCCAATTTGCTTAATTCGCTGCTAATAGCCTTTAATCTGTCAGACTCCTTGAAACGCAAGCGCCCGGCTTTTATTATTTCAGTTTTTCCACTGCTTAATGCACCCATTACCGCCAGCACAGGAACGAGGTCCGGGCATTGAGAGGCATCGATGACCATCCCTCTTGTGTCTGCCGGTGCTGACCTGACAGAGCTATTGCCGGCGATTATTCTGCCTCCCATTTCCTTAATAATGTTTATTATTGCTTTGTCACCCTGTCTGGAAACCATATCAAGACCCCTGCATGACACATCCGATCCCAATGACCCTGCAGCAAGCCAGAATGCAGCCTGGGAGTAATCCCCCGGAACAGTGTACTCAGCCGCCTTGTATTTCTGCTTCCCCTTTATCAAAAAAGTCTTAAAATCATTGTTTTCAACGTGGATCGAGAAATATTCCAAAACTTCTATTGTCATGTCTATATAGGGTTTTGACTCCAATCCGTCGGTTACAGTTATCCGGGAATCCCCTTCAAGAAGCGGCAAGGCAAAGAGTAGGCCGCTTATGAACTGGGAGCTGACATTTCCAGGAAGCCTAAAATCCCCCGGGGACAGCCTTCCATTAATATGAAGGGGCAATTTCCCTTCCCGGGCCTCGTATTTGATCCCCTTCTCCCTGAATATATTGCAGTAGGGCATCAATGTCCTTTCATTCAGCCTTCCCTCCCCAAAAAACGATGCAGGTTCACCGGTCAAGGCTGCAATAGGCATTATAAACCTCAAGGTAGACCCTGATTCACGGCAGTTTATTTCATTTCTCTTCATTCTGGGAAATGCACTCCCTGTTATTTTGAGCACAGAATCCTTTTTTTCAAGTTTTGCACCCAGAGCCCTCATAGCTTCGCAGGTTGCTTCAATATCCCCGGACTCCCCAATGTTATTAATTATACTTATCCCTTCGGAGAGCCCAGCGCATATAACTGCCCTATGGCTCATGCTTTTTGAAGGGGGTACCCGGATCTCTCCTGTCAGGCTGCCGGGATAAATTGTTATTTCTTTCATTTATTCTCTTCTCCTATATGTTTTGCGCTAAACATTTTACATGTTATGGGAAACCAAAATTTCTGTAATATGGATTACATTGATTTAACTGCCCGTGCCGATATCCTTTTCATAACATACATTATATGAATTTCTCTATTTCACCGCTTTCTATTTTTTTAACATAGGCGTCCCCTATCCTATTAAGTAAGACGATTCCAATACTGTTTCCGCTGAACTTTTTATCCAGTTTCACCGTATTTATGATTATGCTTTTGTCCATTTCAGGGATTTGATGGGGCAGGGTATATTTTTTCAAAATTTCTTCTATAGATGCGGCAGTGCCCTTTTCTGTCAATCCCATTTCTTCGCTCCGTTTTGTGATCTCCGCCATGCCAATTGCGACCGATTCTCCATGGGTGTATTTCTTATAACCGTAGTATTGCTCTATTGCATGGCCTAAGGTATGTCCAAAGTTAAGAATTAGCCTCTCCCCCTTATCCCTTTCATCTGCTTCCACAATTTTGTTTTTTATGGAACAGCAGGAATATACCAGCTCTTTCGCACCGCTGATACAATGCTGAAGATCCCTGAAATCCATGATCTTTTCAAAAAGGTCTTTGTCCCTTATACATCCATATTTGATAACCTCGGACATTCCATCCCTTAAATACCTTTCCTTAAGCGTATAAAGAAATAGAGGGTCTATAAACACGGCTTCAGGGTGATAAAAGCTGCCTATCAGATTTTTACCCTCAGGCAGGTCCACTGCGGTCTTGCCTCCTATGCTGCTATCCACCTGTGCCAGCAGTGTTGTCGGCAATTGGATATAGGGTACGCCTCTTAAATATGTTGCCGCAGCAAACCCTGCCAGGTCCCCCACAACTCCGCCCCCAAATGCAATGATCACATCTCCCTTGTTTATGTTGAAACCTGCAAGCTCTTTATATATCCCTGCAAGGACCCTAAGGCTCTTGCTCCTTTCGCCGGGGGCTACAGATATGACCCTGCAGTTCAGCCCCGATTCGGCCAGCCCCTTTTGTATTGAATCCCCGTAAAGCTTATTCACATTATAGTCGGTAATAACAACTGCCTTCCTTCCGGCATACCTTTCCGAAACATATTCATAAAGCTCTTCACGAGCATTTTTCCCTATCCTGATTTTATACTCTGTGTCCCTGTTTTTTATTAAAGCTTTTATAGTGCCCATCTATCAAGTCTCCCTTTCCCTTTTATTGCAGCATCAAAAAATGCCTGCAAATTGCCCTCGTTTTTTTCGTTTATCGTATTTTTCAGTTTTTTAAGTGTTCTTTCCATTTCTTCAATTCTATCAATTATATTTGTTTTGTTCATAATGAATATCTGTGACCATAATTCCTTATTCAGCGCCGCCACTCTGATCATATCCATAAAGCTTCTGCCTGTAAAAAATCTCATGTCCGGCTCCCCCGCTGCAAGGCTTGCAAAGGATATGGCAATTGCATGAGGCAGTTGGCTGGTAAGGGACATCATACGGTCATGAGCTGCAGCTTCTATTTTGGTCACGCGCTTGCAGCCTATTGAAACAGCGAGGCTCTCTACGACAGCTAATCCCTTTTCACTGTTTTTTCCGTGGGGAGTGATAATGTAATTTGTATTTTGAAAAAGCTCCCCCGATGCAAATTCGAATCCCCGGAACTCATTGCCCGCCATCGGATGCCCTCCCACAAACTCTACGGTTCCCGGCAAATATTGCTGTGCGGCATCAATTATAGGCTTTTTTATTCCGCAGACATCGGTGATTATTGCCCCCTGCCTGAAGTATTTCGAATTATTAATAATAAAATCCATCGTATCCTTAGGGTATAGTGATATTATCACAATATCCGACCTTCCCAGTATTCTTCTGGCATCAACTTCGCCCCTGTCTATTACCCCGCAGCCTTCCGCCTTCTTCAATACCGACCGGTCCTTATCGATCCCGAATACCCTTACTAGACCAGTTTTTTTCAATGCCATGGCATAGGATCCTCCGATCAATCCCAAGCCTACAACTGCTATATTCTTTCTAAAGCCATCTTCCTCCAACTCTATATCCTCCTACAAATCATATAAATTTGCGCAATTCTCCTTTACACTGTCCTTCCCAGTGAACCTGCAATTGCCCTTATGTCTTTCATCAGCATTTCAAACTTTTCGGGCTTTATCGATTGCTGTCCGTCGCACTTTGCATTTTGGGGGTCGTTATGCACTTCTATCATGATCCCGTCAGCGCCTACCGCTACCGCCGCCATTGCAAGGGGCTCAACCATCCACCAATGGCCCGATGCATGGCTCGGATCAACTATGACCGGCAAGTGGCTTAGTTTTTTTATTGCAAGAACCGCACTAAGGTCCAGAGTATTCCTTGTGTAGGTTTCAAAGGTCCTTATTCCCCTTTCGCAAAGGATCACATTGTTGTTGCCCCCTGACATTATATACTCTGCCGACATAAGCAGCTCTTCTATCGTTGCAGACAGTCCCCGTTTCAAAAGCACGGGCTTTGAAGCCCTGCCCAATTCCTTCAGAAGCTCGAAGTTCTGCATATTCCTTGCACCCACCTGTATCAAATCCACATCCTCCGCAAATATCTCTATCATATCTGCAGACATTATCTCGGTAACAATAGGAAGTCCTGTTTCCTTTTTTGCATACTTCAAAAGCTCGAGACCTTCAAGCCTCATACCCTGAAAGCTATAGGGAGATGTCCTCGGCTTGAATAGCCCCCCCCTTAAAAATCCCGCTCCGCATCCCTTCACCATTTTTGCCAGTTCCAGTATCTGAGCTTCATTTTCTACTGAGCAGGGGCCAGCTATCACAGCCAACTGCTGCCCTCCTATAGCCCTATCCCCTACCTTTATCACTGAGTCTCCGATGTGGGATGTCCTGCTTGCAAGCCTGTAACCTTGCCCCGGAGCTTCCGCCCTTATTACTGCCTCCATAATAATCCTCCTTTATTTTATAGAACAAAGGCGGCAAACCGCCTTTGCAGCCCATGTGCCTTTTCCGAACATAGTGAGGAAATAATGGCACGGGCAATTAAATCAATATTTTTTATGGTATAGGAAAGTTATACTTTCCTATACCATAAAAAATAAGGCTCCAATGAGCCTTATCCGTTCTAAACATTATATATTCAGGAAATTTGGTGCAACAAGCCTTAAGTTTTACTCATCGGGAAAAGGAACGTATTCTTTTTTACATGCAAAATAGCCGGCGCTATAATAATAGCCCAGGCTAAAGCTAAAATAATATGTTCCACTAATTCCTTTTCCTGATATACTACTATCCATTTCTCACATCTCCATATAAGTAGTGTCCCCAACGTATTAAAATATATTATAGCACGCTGCATAATAATGTCAACTACAAAATGAACCAAACCAATTTTCGAGAGATTTCGAGAAAACTTTCTCTTTTATTCCAATTCGTAAGTCTTTTCAAGTTTTACAAGCAGTTTTAACAATGGAGCCGGCGTGTTATTCGGCATCAACCGCATACCATTTGGCTTGGGAATTATACATACTGGCATATAGTCCAACCTCTGCCATCAGTTGTTCATGGGTACCGATTGCGTCAATCTGCCCTTTATCAAGAACTACTATTCTGTCGGCAATTTTGGTAGAGCCCAAGCGATGGGTCACAATTACAGCTATTTTGTCGGATGCGATGTCAGTGAACTTACGGTAAAGCTTACTTTCCTCAATAGGATCAATGGCCGAGGTCGGCTCGTCCAGAATAATCAAATCACTGCTGCGATATAGACCCCGCGCTAATGAAATCCGCTGCCACTCGCCACCAGACAGGTCTATACCGTCAAACTCGCGGGCAAGCATAGTTTCCAGGCCGTGCTCATATCGCCCGTCCATTTGTAAATCCGCTTGTTCTAAAACCTTATTTACTTTTTCATTCTTAAGCTCAGAATCCAGATCAGAAATAGTCACATTATTTACAAGCGGCATTTTATATTTTTGAAATTTCTGAAACACACCGGAAATTTTGGCATAAAGGCTCGCAGGAGCCAAACCGTCAAGATTTTCCCCGCCGACCAAAATCTCTCCCTTTGTAGGCGGCAATATGCCGGTCAAAAGTCGGACGAGGGTTGTTTTTCCCGCACCGTTCTCGCCCACTAAAGCTAACGTTTCACCGGGCTTGATATCCAAGGTTATATTACAAAGCGCATCTTTTCCCGTATTGGGGTAGCAAAAAGACACATTGCGCAACGATATACCTTGTCGGTAATCAAGCTCTTTTTCCATTCCGTCATGCTCCGGTAAATTAAGAAATTTTACATAACTCTTAATTGCGCCCATATTCTCCATCAAATTAGAAAGATAGTAGCTTAAGGCGTACTCCAGCTCCCCAAATATTTGATCCATAGAGGCAAATACCGCTGCAAAAGCGCCTACAGATATATAACCGTCCATAAGCGAGCTAAATAATAAATACAATACGCCAAAGAAGCCGGACAAAGTGAGTAAACGCAGTCCCACATCCACAATCCCTGTTTTTTGATCCGCTTGCCAGCGTTTAAAGTTAAAAAGGGCGAGGGTATCCGAATATAGCCTATTGCAAAAACTAAACAGCCCTAATATGCGGGTCTCTTTGAAATACTCGCGATGATAAATAGTTTTTTGATAATATTCAAGCTTGCGTTCAAGAGGGGCCGCTTCATCCACAAAACGGCTGAAAACCCGACCTCTTACTAATTGGGATATCAATAAAGGGATAAAAATTAAAGGCAGCGACAATAACAAAAGCGGCCTCAAGGAATACAAGTAAAAGCTGATGGCTAATATATAAGGGCCGTAGAAAAGCAATAAGGATGAAACCGAGCTGTATAAAACCGTGGCGCTGGCGGCGCCCTCCTTGGCTTTTGTAATACAGTCCAGCATTTCAGCATCCTCAAAGTCAATCGCCTTAAGCCGCGCTGTTTTAGCGTGAATTTGCCTGTCAAGCAAGCCTTTAACCGTAACCTTAATCGGCTGGCTGATTATAAATGTACTCAGGTTAATAACCTGGCTCATTATCTGTACGCCAATGGTTATCAATACAATATTTATCACATCTTTATAAGAGGCGCTGCCCTGAACAGCATTTTTTACCGTATCAAAGAGGTTTTGCATAACATAAGTAGCTAAAACGTACCAACAGGAAGAAATCGGCATCGATAGATTATCCAAAATGAAGAATATTGGCGGCATGACTTTAATATAATCCGGCACAATGGTCTTTATCGTCTGCCAATAAGTAATGTTTTGCGGTGATTTTGTCTTACTCATTGATACCAGCTCCTTTGCTGTTCAAACATTTCCTTATACAAACCATTCGACGACATCAAAGAATCGAAATTACCCTGCTCCTTAATTGCTCCATCATCAAATACGAAGATTTCATCGGCAATCTTTGTAGAACCAAGACGGTGGCTAATAAATATAGTAAGCTTATCTTCGCTTATGCGCCCGAACAGCTCGTAAACCCTGCTTTCGGTAATAGGGTCCAAAGCGGCAGTCGGCTCGTCCAAAATCCGCACCGGAGCACTGTTTGTAAGGGCTCTGGCCATGGCAAGCTTTTGCCATTCCCCGCCGGATAAATCTACGCCGTCCGAATGAATTTTCCCTAACAGGGTATCCAGTCCCTGGGGCAAAGTTTCGATTGTAGAACCAAGCTCCACCAGAGAAACGGCTCGCTCTACCCGGCCGGCCATTTCGGGGTCATTAAAAGATACTATGTCGCCAATTGCACAATTTTCATAGACACTGAACGAATATCGAACAAAATCCTGATAAACTATAGCGAACATCCCCTTCAGCTCTTGCTCGCTATAGCTGCGGATATCTCGTTCATTGACTAGAATCTTGCCGCTGTAGTCCCGGTAAAGGCCGGTTAAAAGTTTGACCGCCGTAGTCTTACCTGCGCCGTTAGCGCCCACAAAAGCGTAGTGCTTTCCTTTCTCAAGCCTGAAAGAAAGGTCTTTAAGGATATATGTATTTGTATTAGGATAACAAAAGCTGACGTTTGAAAATTCGATATTTTTTATTTCCGGCATATATACGGGTTCTACTATAGCATCCGGGGTTTCTTTCATTGTCATCAATTGCTCAATGTCTTTAGTGAACTCACCCGTTTTAAACAAAGTATCTATATTGCGGCTAATCCCCCAGGAAAGGGCATAATTCAAGTCAAAAACGCCGTTGATTACGGCGATAAATAAGCCCATGCTTATATACCCTGCCAAAACGGGTTTAAGCAAAATTAAAATAACTATCAAACACGAAATAGAATTGAAAACGCCGCCTATTTTAGTTTTAACATACCAATTGATAGCCGACCGTATTTTTATTTTATTGGCCTTTCCATATTCGTTATAGGCGTCTTCATTAATTTTCTTACTGTAGCCAAACATAGTGCGCTCGTCCACATAATCCCGGTCCAATAAGATTTCACGAAGATAGCTATATTTTCGCTCTATTTGAGAGACCTCGCGGTTCACTTCATAGTTCGCCCTGCCGCTCTTTATAGAATAAACTATCAAAGGCACATTGAAACAGAGAATCAGCGGAACCGCCCACCAGGAGGCTGAAGCGATATAGGCAAACACCCCGATAGTATTGATCATAATAGAAAGCAACGTACTAAGAGCAAAGTGGCCGTCCAAAACCTGCTGCTCCGGTTTTTCGGTTACACGTGAAATCAAATCCCAAGAAGCAGAGTCCTCTATATATTGATAATCCAGCCTGGCGCATTTGTCGATAATAACCGGACGCAACCTTTGTCTGATTTTCATCTTTGCCCGTGCACTAAGCAAGTCGATTGTCGGCCACGACAGCCAGGAATAAGCGACTAATAAAACAATAAATAAGAGCTGGCGGTAAAGCCCTGCCGGTACTTGTCCGGAACTGGCGGCAGTTAAAGCCAAATCCAAAAAACTGGCGGTTACCCTTATTTGCAAAACCGATGCCAAACCGGAAAAAATCACTGCAACAGATAGCAAAAGGCTCGCCAATTGGGCGTATGCAAAAGCCAAACGCGTAGTATTTAAAAAATATATCTTTCGCCAAATTTTTATTTGCTTGTTAATACTATCACCTACCTATTAGGTATTGACTTATTTTTGTAATAATTACTCATTTTATCATTAAATATCAACATTTACAATAGTTCGCCACAATCAGCTCTGACCCTGCGCCCTCATTTCATGAGCAATGTAAGCCAAGAGGTAGGGGCTTGCTGTATTCCGGCATATTCTATATAGCTATTCATGCATTTCATTCAAATATAGGTGCAATAATGGCCAGCAGAAAAATTATTACAAGAAAAACACTGATTATTGCAGCAGCCTTCCTTTTCATAAAAACACCTCTCTTAACAAAACCTTTTGTTATGCCCGGAGCTATATATTTCGCACTAAACACTTGATTTTTCAGGTGCTAAATGTCTCGCACTAAACACTTGAT
>CAYURW010000005.1:0-2219 GCA_964447145.1 uncultured Clostridiaceae bacterium | reverse complement strand
TTTCAGGTGCTAAATGTCTCGCACTAAACACTTGATTTTGTAATTATAAATCTTTTCGCAGCAATATATTTTAAAAGCAGACTTGCGTCTGCTGTTTTATTATACTTCAATTTCTTTTTTCAGCTTCCTCCGGTGAGTCTCATATTCGGGATCACCCTTTTTCCAGCCCTTCCTGCTCTTTTCTGTATTGGTGACATAGCTGTCGTTGATAATAATTTCGTTCTTTGCCAGACAAAAATATGTTGCGGTATTCTGCTTACAATTATCACAATGCATGCAGTCCATTTCCTATAATTGACCTCCAGTTCATTATTCAAAATATTCAAATTCCCAATCTAACATTTTGACCGTATCACCGTCTGTAATGCCTAATTTTATCAACTCATCTATGATGCCCTTCTTTCTAAGTACCTTTTGGAAATACTTTATTGAGTCATTATCATCCAGGTTAACTGATGCCATGATCTGCTCAACCAGTGCCCCTTTTACGATAAAGGACTCGTTTTCTTTGTTTATTGTAAACTGCTTATCTTCTGTATTATTATGATACATCAGATTTACAACTTCTTCAACCGGTTCTTCAATATCTTTTGCCCTTTCAAGCAAATTGAAGACCCTATCCATAAGCGCCCCTATACCTTTCCCTGTAGCTGCAGAAATGGGAAATGCTTCGTAACCCCTGTCCCCTAACTCTTTGGTTATTCTTAAATAGTTTTCCTCTGCTTCGGGGATATCCATTTTGTTGCACGCAACGACCTGAGGTTTATTTGACAGTTTTTCGCTGTACAAAAAAAGCTCTTCATTGATTTTATCAAAATCCCCGAGAGGGTCCCTTCCTTCAATTCCCGAGGCATCCAGCAGATGAATCAATACCTTGGTTCTTTCAACATGCCTCAAAAAATCATGACCTAAGCCTATTCCGCTGTGGGCTCCTTCAATCAGGCCGGGAATATCCGCTATCACAAAGCTTCTTCCGTTTCCCAGGTCCGCTACTCCCAAATTAGGAGTAAGAGTAGTAAAATGATAATTAGCAATTTTGGGCCTGGCTGAGGTAATAACAGACAACAGCGTCGATTTCCCCACATTTGGAAAGCCCACGAGACCTACATCGGCCAATAGTTTAAGCTCCATTTCGACCCATCCCTCCGAACCCTTTTCACCGGGCTGGGCAAATCTGGGCGCCTGTCTTGTAGGGGTGGCATAATGCTGGTTGCCTTTACCCCCTTTCCCTCCCTTTGCGACAATAACCTTGTCCCCCGGGTTTTTTAAGTCCCCCAGCAGGGCACCGGTTTCAGAATCCCTGATTACAGTGCCCGAAGGTACCTTTATGTATAGATTCTCGGCGCTTTTGCCTGTGGAGTTGTTTGTTCCTCCAATTTCACCGTTTCCGGCAATGTGCTTTCTCCTGTATCTAAAATCCATAAGAGTCCTCATGTCACCATCGACAATAAAAATGATGTCCCCTCCGTTTCCGCCGTCGCCGCCGTCCGGACCACCATTAGGAACATACTTTTCTCTTCGGAAGGATATTCTGCCTTCTCCCCCGTCCCCTGACTTAATATATATTTTTGCTTTATCTACGAACATATTTTACTCTCCAATCCTTTTTGGTACATTTAATACAAATGTATCCTCTGATTTTAGCTGTTCTTTCCCAACCTCTCTGCAATATATCTCAATATGGAAATTTTCCGTATTTTCTTTCAAACTAAAAATCACATGGCAATGTTTATAGCCCTTGCTTTCCAATGCGAAAAAAAGGTTTGATATTTCTTGTTCCACAGCATCCATTACAATTTTGGAATCAAGCACCCTGGCAGCCGAATCAATGTTGATATCAATATCTATTTCAAAATCAATATCTGCCCCTTCTGCTTCTTTGATCTTAGTGTAAAGCAGATCAGCCAGACTTATGCATTTACAGTTATACAGTCTCCCAATGTTCTCCATCCTGCTGCTATGGCTTGTAATGCATTCCAATACCTTGTCCGGTTTCTTAAGTTGAGTATAGCCGTATATTAACTGAAGAAGATTAAAAAAATCATGGCGCTGTTCACTTAGATGGGAGCTGAGGCTTTCTAGGGAGCGTTCTCTCTCCTCGTTTACAAGACTGCAGCCCTCAATATTTTCGCAGCTTTCTTTACTATATTTATGCTTCCTGTCTATCCTTACACCCATTTGCCGCACCTCCACCCTACACCGCCTGTACAGTTCTCTAC
>CAYURW010000004.1:0-48720 GCA_964447145.1 uncultured Clostridiaceae bacterium | reverse complement strand
ATTATATGCTTATTGTCCCCCCTCCGGATTATTCGCATTTCATCTGCCAATACCCCCAGGGAAGCGGCATTTTTTGCTGCCATCACCTGGGACATTTTTTGAAGCATAAGAAGCCACACGGTTCCCAGGATAATTATTGTCAGTATGCCAAGCAATATATACATTGTGTTGCCGGGGTTATATATCAGTGAGTAAAGTACCGCCCTTTGACCGGGTAGTGTACGTGAGGAAAGGATATACCGGTTGCCCTTAATGTTTGAAATGTTCTGGCCGGGACGTTTTCGAAATTTATTGGTTCCCCTTTCGGGCAAAAACCCGCTTTTGGAGCAATAGATGATGCCTCCGTTATAATTAGTAATAATGCTGTCATACTGGTAGTCCGAAAAAAGCCTGCTCCAGTCGGCCCCGTTGAGATATACAGTTGCAAAGCCCGCCGCCCTGCCGCCTTCATACAGTATCTTCGAAAAGACATATTCAGAGGTGTTGCCTGAAAAGAAGTAGACTGTGTTGTAGATTTGCTCCCGGCTGTCAAGGAGGTTTTCGGCCACAATCTTGTTGAACTCAATGCGGTGCAGGTTCATACTTCCCTCGTCAAGGCTGCTATAAAGGATATTCATGTTAATATCCATAAGGATCATGTTGATTCTGACCGGTCCGGATACATTGTATTTGCTTATGGAATATTGAACTTCCCTTTCATTGAGCCCCCCTTTTATACAACGCATAAAAATATTAAGGTTTTCGGTGTTTCCCATATATTCGGAAGTCGTATTATATACCCTGACGAAGGTACGTTCCAAAAAGTTCAGATGCTCATTTACGTTAAAATAGGTATTCAGATAATTTATTCCGAAAATAGGAATGCAAAAAAGCAGGCAGCCTACAATGACCCACAGAATAATTTTTCTGAGGATCTCCAATTCCATCTGTCTTTGAAACATACTTTTTGGTTGTCTCTGCTCCGTTAAACTCATTCAACCACTGCTTTTCATCGCCTGTCAGCGTTTTTTCCTGAGCAGCCCCGCCATCTTTTTTAGAGGAGAGCCGCCTCTGTTTATTTCATAATAAAAGTCCCCATTGCGCGGGATCGTGATTACCCCGAGATCCCCTATTCCATTTCTATAGTCGGAATGCTCAACAGTTACAGCCTTATTATTTGCCTTTTTAATATCTATCCAAATGTAAGAAGGGTACGTACCCAGAACTCCGGCAAGCTCTTCTTCGCCATACACCATCGTCCCATTAATATTAAGTATCGTATCTCCGGGTTCTATTCCCATAGCACTTGCCGCCTTGTCCTCCTCTACATGAAGTACCTTCAGCCCCGTTTCCCCGTTTGCGAAGTAAGGCTCCCCCTTTTCCTCCTCCTTAGTTCCGTAAATAATAAGCAGCTCATGGGCAAGGGGGGCAAATATTGCAGCTGCAAAAGCAAGGATTCTGATCTTTGACGCAATCAACGAAAGAGTAATAAGGATCAGACTGTAGCCTGCCAGCCTCGTTGCCGAACTCCTGCACTTCCCGGCTGGAGCCTTTGTAATTGCTATATCTCCGTAACCCAGTATTACGGGTATCATCAGGGGCATATATGTAAGGTTATTTCCTGCTGCAGCCGAATGCTTCAGCAGGGGCCACCAATCCGGCATATTAATTATACTTTCCGGATCTACCATGCTCCCTTCGCTGCTGAGAATAACCGCAAACACAGCAAGGGGAATCGGCCAGATCCTGTTCATATAATAGCCTCCAATCATTCTGCCGTCATATCCCTTCAAAAACATAGGAAGGGAATATGAATGGCCATCCAACCATATCAAAAAGCTTTCGATAAGGTGGAGTATCCCTATAAGAGCCAACAAACCGGGAACATTTATCCGCGGATAACCGAATACAAGGCTGATGAGACAGATTATCCCCCCTGAATAGGAAAAGCACAAATACCTTGGATTTAAGAACGCAAGAAATAAGGCAATGACCCAGATATATGAAAGTCCCTCTGCGATGGAGCCTTCCCCTGCCTTTGTATAGTCTGCTATGCTTATTCCTATAAGAACTGTAAGCAGACTGCCTAAAAGTCCTCCAGCCAGTCCAACCACTGCGGAGCTTAGTGCCTTGTGCAGCAGGGAGTGGCTTTTCCCCAGCATCCCCACTTCCATATCCATACTTTTCTTATAGATAAATATCATTATTAGAATAGTTATCCAAAAAAACTCATTCAATAACAAGCTGCCGAACTGTGACAGTATCATTCCGGCAATTCTGAGCACCGTTAACATAATTCACCTCACTTCACCTGCTTAAGCAACTCTCCGACAGCCCTATTCAGCTGAACATCCGGTATATCCTCGCGCACCTGTTCCCCTTCAGCCTCTATAGGCTTCACTTCAATATCCGGTTCTATTCCTACCTTATTGATGCTTATACCGTTAGGAGTGTAGTACTTTTGAGTCGTCAGCTTTATTCCGGAACCGTCTTTAAGCTGCTCAATGGATTGCACCAGGCCTTTCCCAAAGGTTTTTTCCCCGACCAGAAGCCCTGCTTTTCTGTCCTTTACAGCACCGGACACAATCTCGGACGCGCTGGCACTGCCTTCATCGATCAATACAGCAAAAGGTATGTCTATCTTTCCCTTCCCGGATTTGTAGTCCTCCCTCTTTTTAGCTTTATCCTCTGTATAGACTATGAGTCCATCATCCAGAAGTTCATCAGCCACCTCAACGCATTGAGTTATAAAGCCTCCCGGGTTTTGCCTCAAATCAATTACAAGGCCTTTCATATTCTTTGCCTTCAAGCTCTTAAGGGCTTTTTTGAACTCACTTCCGGTGTCCTCATCAAACATACTTATTCTTATATACCCTATGTTGTCTTCAATCATATCGCTTTTTACCGTCTTGAGAATTATTTCTTCTCTTACTATCTTAAACACTTGGGGTTCCTTGATCCCATCTCTCATTACTGTCAAAGTGACCTGTGTGCCTTTTTTCCCCTTCAAAAGTGTAACGGCTTCATCTATATCAATTCCTATTACATCCTTGCCATCTACCTCAATTATCCTATCATTGGTTTTAAGCCCCGCTTTTTCCCCGGGAGTATCCTCTATAGGAGCCACAACCGTCACATACCCCTCTTCGCTTCTTGTTACAATGACTCCTATCCCCCCATAGGAGCCCTTTGTCGATTCATTGAAATTCTTGAATTCGTCCTTGGTCATATACACAGAATAAGGGTCCTTCAAGGATTCAAACATCCCCTTTATTGCTCCCTCAATAAGCTCGCCGTCTTCTGCCCCTTCAACGTAATTTTTCTTTATATACTCCTTGAGTGTTAACAGTTTATCCATGCTCTTGATTGTTTCAAAATCGTTCTTTGATATTACCGTCTTGCTCCCCAGGCTTATCGCCACTGTATTTGCCGCCACAAAAGTACAGAAGGCTGTTACAATAATAAGAATTATTGCCCAGAAGGCAGCTGTCCTTTTACTAATCATCAATTTCACCTCATAAAATTATATAGTAAACATTTTATTATTATTACAATTAATGCAGTTTCTCCAACCGCATTTCACGACTTTTCCCTCATAAGGCTGCATTTGCTGCAGTAGCCATAAATTTCAAATTTATGGTCGGTAACTACAAAACCCATTGTCTCAAGCTGCTCTTCTCCTATTGCCTTGTAAGGGCACAATTCGATTTCCCTGGCCTCTCCGCAGCCTTTGCATATTATGTGATGGTGATGCCCCTGTCCGCAAAGCTCATAGTGGCTGACTCCGCTCTCTATCTGGAGCTTGCTTATTATCCCCAGGTCAGTAAGGAGTTCCAGATTCCTGTAAATGGTAGAAAAATCTATCCCGTCAGCCTTATCTTTTAGGAATCCAAAAATATCGCGGGCTGTATAATGCCCGGGATTCTCATTGAAAAACCCTATAATGAGCCTTCTCTGACCTGTAAGCCTATATCCTTTTCCCTTCAACACTGTCTCCGGCTTTTCCAAACCGCCCATTTTGCTTCACTTCCTTATCAAGTCTGCAGACTGTCACATTCTGATATTTTTTATTGTTAAGATTCCAAGGAGAATAAATACAGAGGTCAATACAATTGTGCCCCCCGGTGCAAGGTCAAAATAATAAGACAGGAAAAAACCGATAACCACAGAAACCAATGCAAAAACCACCGATAAGAAAATTGTATTTTTAAAACTTTTTGATACCAGAAGGCTGCAAGCTACCGGAACTATCATCATTGAAGATACCATCATTATGCCGACGATCCTCATGGAAACCACAATTGTCATTGCAGTAAGAACGGTAAAGTACATGTTCAATGAAGCTGCGGGAATTCCGGCAAGTTTTGCCCCCTCCTCATCAAATGCTATATAGAAAAACTCTTTGTAAAAAAGCCATACCGAGGTCAGAATAATGATGCTGAGTCCCAGTATTGTATATATGTCAAGGACACTGACCGCTATTATACTCCCGAAAAGATAGCCCATAAGATCCAGGTTAAAGGACTTTGCCAGACTTATTAGCACTACAGCCAATCCAATGCTTGCCGACAACACTATGGATATTGAAAGCTCAGCATATTGAGAAAAACGCTTCCTCAATATTTCCACTCCAATAGCAGCTCCCAGGGAAAATATTAATGCCCCCCAGAGAGGATATATCCCCGCCGCCATGCCTGCAGCAATCCCTGCCAAGGATGCATGGGAAAGGGTGTCCCCTATCATCGACAGCCTTCTGAGAACAACGAAGGTTCCTATAAGGGGGCATATAACAGCAATAAGCAGACCTGCCGCAAAGGCCCTCTGAATAAATCCATAATTAAGAAATTCCAGCATTTGCGATTATTTCCCTCCATGCTTATGAATTATTTGGGACTTATTTTGTTTCTCATATATCTCCCCGAATATATCCACATTCCGGTTAATTGTACAATCATGCTCGTGAAGCCTTCCTTCAAACAAGCACAGTACCCTGTTGACCCTTTTGTCTATGGCTCCTATATCGTGAGTTACCATAATTAGAGTTATGCCCTTCTCCTTATTGAGGAAGTCCATCAACTCGTAAAAGCTTTCCTCTGATTCCTGATCTATACCTACAGTCGGCTCGTCCATGAATATCACTTTCGGGTCGTTCACTATGGCCTTCGCAATAAACACCCTCTGCTGCTGGCCTCCGGAAAGCCTTCCCAAAACTCTTTTCCTATATTCAGCCATCCCTACGGTCTGAAGGGCTTTCTCCACCCTTTCCCGATGCGCCTTGCCTATGCGCCTTCCCAGTCCCACAACAGGAAACAGGTTTGCTGAAACTGCCTCTTCAACGGTTGCCGGGAATCCATAATTGAGGGAATCCGCCTTTTGAGGTATATAGCCTATTTTATCCCACCCCTTGAAGCTGCCGATATCCATATCAAATATCTTTACGATGCCGTTTCTGGGTTTTAGCAATCCCAGAAAAATTTTCAACAAGGTGCTTTTGCCGGAACCGTTAGGCCCTATTATCCCCGCAAAATCCCCCTCATAAATGGAAGTGCTGATGCAGTCCAGCACATTGATTTTACCATATCCAAAAGTAATGTTCTCCGCCTTTATAATCTCAGTTCCCATTTATTCACCTAATGCCTTTTTTAAGTTATCAAGATTCTCGTACATTACAGTTATGTAATCCCTTCCGGATTCTATTTCCTCCCGGCTCAGGCCTGCAGCATCATTAAGTATCAGGATGCCTGCTCCGACTTCCTTTGCAAGGGTTTCGGAAAGCTTTGGATTTGTAAGCTGTTCAAAAAAAACATACCTGACATTGTTATCCCTGCATTCCCTGACAAGCTCCGCCATTTTTGAGGGACTGGGTTCCTCCTGGGGGTTGATTCCCCTTATTGCGATCTGCCTTAATCCGTAATCATTTGCAAAATATCCGAAAGCTTCATGGGACACAACGATAACATTGCTCTTAAATAATTTTGAGGCATCTCGAATATCCTTATCCAACTCCGCAAGTTTTGAGTCCAATTTCGCCTTGTTATCCCTGTAGAATTCGGAGTTTCCGGGATCTGCCTCAGAAAGGGCCTCATATATATTCTGAGCCTGCTGCATTGCCCTGGCGGGGCTTACCCAAACATGGGGATCAAATGCACCATGCCCGCCTTCCAGGGGTTCCAATAGATCAATGCCTTTACTGGCATCCACTAATTTTGTCTTGCTTTCATCGACTATTTTAAGTATATTGTCTATCCACGTTTCCATCCCTGCCCCATTGTAAATCACCATATCTGATTTGCTTAGCTCTATTGCCAATTTAGGAGTAGGCTCCCAGTCATGGGGCTCCGCTCCCGGCGGTATTATGGAAATTACCGATGCCCTACCTCCTGCGATCTCATTTGCAAGAAAATACATAGGATAAAAACTGGTATAAATGACCATGTTCAGGTCATCGTGCTTTGCAGCGGCTTCCGAACAGCCGGGCATCAGTGCGACAATCATCATCAATATGGATATTAATAGCTTTCTCATTATTTGCTCTCCTTTTTGCAAACTATTTGCATTTATATTTTATTATATTGCCGTATTATATGTCAATTATGCAAAAAAAAACAATCATACATACTCTTGCCCGCTCTAACATACTTCTCCTTAATTCTACATGTTTTGACATGTTTCCCCACCTTATCCAACAATTTGACATATTGCAATTATTTACATAATATAATAAAATAGTTTGTGTGTAATAATGAAATTTATTTAACGGAGACGGAGGGATTATTTTGAGGTTTTCTGATTATTTCGACGATATTGCCGGTCAACCCTATATGACAGCAAATAATGAAATTATTATAGAAATAAGCCAGCCCTTTCTTGACATGGTTGAATATCCGGAGAATGAACTATTAAACAGAAATATAAAAGAGGTATTCGGAGCTTTAAGAATCGGCCCAAACTTCAATTCAGATAATATCGAAAATCAAGCTGACTACTTCCTGTTTACTAAATCCCTGGATGCCATATCTGTAAATATAGATGTTAGGGAAAGCATAAACGGAAGGATATATATTTTCTCTGAAAAGTCCAATCCACGTTCAAATATAAAATTCACAACAGTGGAAGCGCTGTATTCCCATAAAATATACGGGGTTGCCCTATTCAGCGCCCCCGATATAACTTTGTTGAAAGCCAATGATACCTATATGAATTTCCTTGATAAGCCCTTTAATAGCAGAGAAAACTCCATAGGCAGAAAATTATGCGAAATTATATCCGGCTGGACCGGCAGTCCCTCTGAAGATATTTGGAGAAATGTACTTTCAGAAAAAAAGCCTTTATATATTGATGAATATATGTATAAATTCGAAAGAGGTGTTACCTATTGGAGTACCAACCTCACCCCTGTGTTTGAAGATGATGTGTTAAAATATTGTATCGAGATCACAATGGATATTACAGAAAAAGTATTGAATAGAGAGAAAATGTTAGAACAGGAAAGGATCATTGAACAGCAGAATTCCATGCTTGAAAGGGAGCTGGAGGATGCCAGGCTTTTGCAGAGTATAAGTACGGAGCTTATCTATGAAGACGATGTTCAGAAAACATATGAAAAACTTATTGATGCTGCAGTGCAAATAATGCACTCGCAATTTGCCACTCTGCAGATATTGCACACCGGAGATGACGGGGAGGACAGGCTTCAGCTATTAGCTTCCCGGGGATTCAGCCCCCAGGCTGCAAGCTTTTGGCAATGGATAGCCATTGACTCCGGTTCTGCTTACGGAGAAGCCTTGCGTAAAGGCTACCCCATTGGAGTGGCAAATGTCATGGAGTGCGATTTTTTTAAGGGTGCAGAAGATGAGATTATACACCTCAAAACCGGCATTAATTCAGTACAGACAATTCCGCTGCATTCCCGGAATGGCAAATTACTGGGCATTATGTCCACTCATTGGAAAGACCCTCATAAGCCTTCAGAACGAGAGCTGAGGCTTCTTGATGTGCTGGCAAGGCAGGCAGCTGACTTGATCGAGCGAAGACAGACCGAAAAGGAGCTGCTGGAGGCAGAGAAAGAGAAAACCCAGTCCCTTGAAAAAGCTATGGAGATGAAGGACGAATTTCTGTCCTTTATCTCCCATGAATTCAGAACCCCGCTTAATGTAATCAATGCTGCTGTCCAGGCAATGAACCTATTTTGTGCCAATGAAATATCAGATAAGGCCAAAAATTACATTGAGATTATAAAACAAAATACTTACAGACAGCTGAGGCTTATTAACAACCTTCTTGATATGACCCGCGCCAACGCAGGTCGCATGAAGATAAACAAAAGGAATGCCGATATAGTATCACTTACCAGGTCCATTGCTGATTCAGTCAGCGGGCTTGCAGCCCAAAGGGGAGTGGAGTTGGGATTCAAATCGACATATACAAAGAAAATAATAAGAATTGATGATGAGAAGTATGAAAGAATAATAATGAATCTCCTGTCCAATGCAATCAAATTTACACCCGAGGGCAAGTCCATTGTAGTAAAGCTGCGTCCCTTCAAAGGCAGAATATGTGTTGAAGTAAAGGATGAGGGCATAGGCATACCTCCCGAAAGAATCGATATGATCTTTGATAAATTCGGGCAGGTCGACAGTTTATTATCCAGAAGAGCGGAAGGGGCAGGCATCGGCTTAGCGCTGACAAAGAAATTTGTTATTGAATTGGGAGGGGAAATATCCGTAAAGAGCAAGGCTGGCAAAGGTAGCACATTTACAGTCTATCTCCCGAATGAAAAAGCAACAGGGGAAAATAATAAGAGCTTAATGGCAGAACTGACAGGCAACAGGCTTGTTGAAACAGCCAACATCGAGTTTTCTGATATATGCTTGTAGAGTACGCAAACATAGGTTATATAACGATGAGTCTATGAACACGTATATTCTGTGCTGCTTGCATAACAAAAGGCAAACCTTTAAATATAAGGTTTGCCTTTTAAGTTTCGTTTTGCCCCTATTTCCCGGTCAGGTATTTCATAGGGTCTACGGGGGATCCGTTCTCCCTGACCTCAAAATGCAGATGTGGTCCTGTAGATAGTCCGGTGCTTCCGGATTTTGATATCACCTTGTCCTTTGCGACCTCATCCCCTACATTGACCAAAAGCTTGCTGTTGTGGGCGTATAAAGTGGATATTTTCCCTCCATGGTCTATTATTACGGTATTCCCATAACCTCCGTAATATCCGGAATATATTACTTTCCCTGCGTTTGCAGCAATAATATCGGTGCCCTTTGGCACTGCAATATCTATCCCCGTATGGGGCTTTTTCTTTTTGAGTATCGGGTGGGTTCTGTTCCCAAAGGGGGACGTAATTTTATAGTATCCAGGCGAAGGCCAGGTGAGAGCCCCTCCTATATATTTCTGTGAAGACTGCAATGCGACTATCTTTTTCTCTATTTCTTTTGACTGGGCTAAAAGCTTGTCCTCCTGACGCTCCAGTTCCTTAAGGTCGCTGATTATGTCCTTTAAGGTTTTTTCTTTATCCTGCTTTGTTGTTTCGACCTTCTGCTTCTTATCTGCAATCTGTTTTTTTATTCTTTCTTTTTCCTCCAGCTCTGATTCCAGTTGAATTCTTTTATCCTCCACCGAATCCCTGTAACTCTTCATGTTATTAAGTAATTCCATATCAAAGTTTACGATTTTCTTCAAAAAATCTACTCTTGATATAAAATCAGAAAAACTTGCAGAATTCAATATTACAGACAGATATCCTACATTTCCGTTTTCATACATCACCCTTACTCTCTTTTTTAGAAGCTCTTTCTGACTGCTGGCATCCTTTGAAGCTTTTTCAAGCTCCATAGTGGTAACAGCTATCTGCCCTTCCAATTGGGAAAGAAGGTCCTCAACCTTAGTAAGCTCGCTTTCGGCTTCATCAAGCTTGTGATCCAGGTCTTCTATTGCCTTAGCTATGTTCTTTTTGTCATTCTTTACCTGGTTAATTGCTTTTTGGGTATCCTTAATCTGCTGATTCAGCTTGTTCTGATCTTTTTGGAGCTTGTCCATCTCATTCGGGCCCTCTGCATATATAACTGCATAATGTATGCAAAACACAAATACCAGTAGAAATGCAATTATTCTTTTTTTCACTTTCTGCACCTCCTATACTCTAATGAACTTTCTTACCGAAATAAGGCTCCCGGTCGCACCTATAATAATCCCAACGGTGATAAGAAGTATTACCATACTTGTAACAATTTGGTTAAATGGCATAAGAGATATGGACATAAATCCTATCATCTGATTTTTTACAAGGTTGGAACAGTAATAGTATGCTGCACCCAGCATAGCACTGGCTGAAACAGCTCCTATAACCCCTACTATTATCCCTTCGATAATAAATGGCATCCTGACAAACCAATCCGTAGCTCCTACAAATTTCATTATCCCGATCTCGCGCCTTCTTGCATAAAGTGTAAGCTTTATCGTGTTCGCTATTATGAATATGGATATAAACAGCAATATGAGAATTATCATAACACTGCTCATCCTTAAAATATATGTTGTGTTCAAGAGCTTGGCAAGCTCCTCTTTCCCGTATACCACCTTTTCAATATTAGATATGGAGGATACAGACATTGCCACATTGGAAGCCTGATCGGGATTCAGAAGTGTGATAAGAAAGGCGTCCGGAAGGGGATTGTCCCCATCGAGGCCCTCTAGCAGGTATGAGTTCTCTCCCCAATTTTTTTCCAGGTTTTTTAGAGCTGTGGCTTTAGAAATATACTCTACGGATTTTACCCCGTTTATGGCCTTTATTTCACTTATCATGGTATTAATAATATTTTGACTCAATCCATCACTCAGATACACCATCATCTCTATTTGCGATTCCAGTTTGGTGGCGGCAAAATCTATATTAAGAACAATGACAAAAAATATCCCTATTACCAGAAGCGAAGCTATTACAGAGCTTATTGCCGCAGCGCTCATTGTCTTGTTCCTTTTGATGCTTCTGAAGCCTTCTCTGAGAAAAAACTTACCCGTTCTAAGTTTCACCGTTGTATCCACCTCGCATTTCATCCCTTGTGACTATTCCGTTTTCTATTTCAACAACGCGCTTTTTCATTCTATCTACGATATCGCTTGCATGGGTGGCCATCAATATTGTTGTGCCCCTTTGATTTATCTCGCTCAAAGTCTTCATTACATCCCAGGACATTTCAGGGTCCAAATTCCCTGTAGGCTCATCTGCAATAAGAATAGACGGGCTGTTGACCATTGCCCTTGCCAAGGATACTCTTTGCTGCTCTCCTCCCGAGAGCTGATTTGGGTAAAGCCCTGATTTTTTGCTCAGTCCTACCATACTTAATATTATTGGGACCTGCCGCCTCACTTCCTTTGCAGGGGCCTCAATAACCTCCATTGCAAAAGCAACGTTTTCGTATACGGTCTTTTCAGCTAAAAGCCTGAAATCCTGGAACACCACTCCGATGTTCCTCCTGTGAAATGGAATTTCCCTTCTTTTATATTTTGTTATATCCCTTTCTCCTATTAGGATAGTGCCCTTAGTAGGTTCAATTTCTTTAAGGAGAAGCTTTATAATAGTAGACTTGCCGGCCCCGCTGGAACCTACAAGAAAAACAAATTCTCCATTATCTATAGTAAGGTTGATATTTTTTAAAACTTTATTTCCATCTGCAAATTCCATACATACGTCTCTAAATTGTATCAATCAATCACACCCCTTGCCTCAAAACAACAATACTAATACAATAATCCCGGCATATCGGCAGCAAACCATACTTTCCTGCAATCCCGGTAACAACTGCGTTAAATCATATTTCTGCTTCAATTCCATCTAAAAAGGCGATAACCCGTATTTCTGTCATAATTAATAACAACAAACTATACTTCTACAAAAACATAGGAAATCCCTTCTAAAATGTCATTTTTTTTAATAAATCATTTCCTATTCTTATTAATGACAAAACCCCCATTTTTTTTATTGGGGGTTTCACAGACAATGAGAATAACCTATGGTCCCGCCTATACCGTGGTATTGCCTGCCATGTTCTTCCCTGCGTTCTTAACTATATTTTCTGCATCCGCCCCTCTATGCCTCCCCTCTACGAGGCTGTAGACCACGGGTATGACTACCAGAGTCAGAAGAGTGGATAGCATAAGCCCAAACATAAGGGAAATAGCCATAGGTGTAAAAAGCTGGCTGCGGGACATGATCAAGGGTACAAGTCCTATTACAGTTGTAGTTGTCGTAAGCATAATAGGCCGAAAGCGCATATTTACAGCCCCTTTACATGCTTCCTCAATAGATTTCCCCTGTGCCCTTTCTGAGTTGATATAATCTACGAGAACTATCGCATTGTTGACAACCACACCCAGAAGGCTTACTATCCCCAGCAAAGCAGTGAAGGAAAGAACCTGCCTTAATATGAACAACCCCAGTATAGAGCCTATTATTGAAAGTGGTATAGTAAGCATAATAATAAGGGGCTGAGAAAATGAACCAAATTGTATCATCAGTATTATGAATATAACAAATACGGCAAAAATCGAAGAATTCCCAAGCTCTCCGAAATATTGGATTATTTTGCTCTTTTCACCGCTATATACTATGCTGACGTCTTCTAGGTCCATACTCCTTATTTCCTTTTTCAATTGCTCCTCAATATTGACTGCACTGAACCCCGATTGCACATCGCTGTATACAGTAACACAAAGTTCCCCATTGTGCTTCCTTATGCAGGGAAGCTCACTTTCAAGGCCTACGCTGACCAGATCCTTCAATACCGTCTTACTGCCTGAAGCAGTTGACTTTACCCTGAAGTTTTCCAGGTCCTCCTTGCTCTTTATATTGCCTTTCAGTAATATGCCGTATTCATTTCCGTCCTTTCTGAATACCGACACTTCCCTGCCCTGAAGCAATATATTGATTTCATTCTGCAGGTCATAATTAGATATTCCGTATATACTCATTTTGTCACTATCAATGTCTATATTGAATTTATATACTCTGTCCGAAAAATCATCATCGACATTCATTGTCCCTTCAATTCCCGACAGCTTCAATCTTATTTGCCTTGAGGCCTCCCCAAGCCTTCCAATATCTCTGCCTGCCACTCTTACAGTGACCGGAGCACCTACCGGGTCTCCCTGTTCCAGTTCCTTTACCGTTACAACCCCCCCGGAAATATTATCATTAAGTTGTTTTTGTATATAACTTACAAATTGTGTATTGTTCCTGAAACGTCCTCCCTTTTTCAAATCCAGCCTGATTAGGAGCTGCCCGAAATCCTGAGATTTTGTATAAGTGGGAGTTGCATTATAAAATTTGGGAAGGCCGCCACCTATAGCCGCAGTCAGGCTCACTACCTCCTTCTGCATCTCCAGAAGGTCGGCAGTCTCTTCTACGAGCCTTTCAGTTTTTTCTATATCAGAATTTTGTTCAGTCCTTACATCTACATAAATCATGTTTTTGTCTGCCTTGGGAAAAAACTGAAGCCCCAAGGTCAGAGCTGCGGCAATGGTAACTGCAAAAGCCCCAATGGAAAGACCCACCACAGTCCTTTTTTTCTTCATCCCCACCTGAAGAAGCCTGTCAAAAAATCCCTTGACCCTATAGGCCCTCTCCTTATCATGTCCCGGTTTGAAGAATATATATGCCATGGAAGGTGTGACAAAAAGTGCCGTCAGGTAGGAAAGGGAGAGTGAGATCATCACTATCTGAGGCACACTTCTCACATATTCCCCGGCTACTGAGGTCATCATCATAAGGGGCAAAAATGCCCCTACTGTTGTCAGGGTGGATGTAAAAACAGGAATGGCGACCTCCTTCACCCCTTCTACACAGGCTTCCATTTTGTCCTGCCCCAGGTCGATCCTCACCTGGATCGCATCGCTCACAACTATTGCATTATCCACCAGCATCCCCAGTGCAATTATAAGTGCTGCCACAGATATCTGATGCAGCTTAATGTTTGCAAAATACATAAAAATGAAGGTGCTTATCATTGAAACAGGTATAGCAGTCGAAACGATAAGTGCATTTCTCATCCCCATGCTTACAAATACCACAATGACCACAAACAGGATGCCCTCAAGAAGGTTCAATGCAAAATCATTTATCGACTTTCTTATATCCTCGGGCTCAAATAAGACTTTGTCAAATATTATATCCTTTGGGAGCCTCCTCTCAAATCTGCCAATAATTTTTCCCACGTCTTTACCAACAAGCACCGCATTCATATTTTTTTTGAAGTAGCCGGTCAGTAGCACGGAATTTCTGCCATTATGCTTTATTTTATAATTAGCCTCCTCCAAACCCATTGATACACCGGCAATATCCTTTAATTTCGCCGGAGAGCCGTTTTCTTCTGATACAACGATAACTGTGTTTTCTATATCCGAAATGGATGAGTAAACAGCCGGCGTGCTGACATCTATCTTTGTACTCCCGTCGTTTATCTGTCCCGGTGGGATCCTGATGTTTTGGGCGGCAATTATGTTCCCCAGATCCCCCATGGAAAGGCCCAGATAATTGAGACTGTATGTATCAACCTCTATTTTAACTTCTTTTTCCTGCTTTCCCACGATTTCAAACCGGGATACCCCTTTAACGGAACTCAGGTCGCTTTTCAGCTCCTCCGCATACGAAGCCAGCTCTTCATAGCTATAGCCGTCTCCTGACATGCTTATTATCATCCCTGCAGTATCGACCAAATCGGTATCTATATCGATCTCTCCGCTGCCTTGGGGCAATTCGGCCTGGAGGTCCTCCATTTTCCGTCTGAGCTCTGTCCATGCCTTTTCGATATCCGCACCCTTTCCCAGCCTCAACACTACTATTGAAACGCTGTTCTTTGAAGTGGAATCGGAATAGTCGTAGCCCTCCAGTTCTTTTATTTCATCCTCTATTTTGCTGGTTATCAGCCTCTCTATATCAATAGGCGATGCCCCCGGATAAATAGTAGTTATCACTGCAACCGGAGGGGTTATGTCCGGGTACTCCTGCCTGGGAAGCACATAATAGCTGTAAAATCCGATAACCATAAGGGAGACCATTATAAACAGAGTGATTTTTCTGTACTTTACTGCAGTATATATTAGCCCTTTTTTCATGATCGCACCCTCTACTTACTTTAATACCGAGATGCCGTCCCCGGCCCTCAGCCTTTTCATTCCTTCTACAACCAACTGTTCTCCCGACTTCAGTCCCTCAACCTTTGCCATACTTCCGGACAATTCCTTAATAACAATTTCCCTTTTTTCTGCTATATTGTCCTTGGCCAGATATACATAGTCCATCCCATCAGAGAGCATTGAAGTCAAAGGTATCCATATGCCCTTTTCATTCCCTCCCATTATTTCAACCTTTGCAACAGTACCTATGTTAAGGCTGTCATCAGCTTCTATCTCAATATTGTATGTCCTGGTCCGGGCATCGGGTACCTGGGATATACAGGTAACAGTTCCTTCCATCGATCTTTCCCCGGCATCCACCTTTGCTTTTGTTCCAATTGAGACTTTGTTTAGGTCTTTTTCAGTAAGCCCTACATTCACAATGATTTCTTTGCCTCTTACAACAACTGCCGGATATCCCGCAGGTATCAGTTCTCCCTTCTCATACAATATCTCAACTACATATCCCTCGACATCAGATATCATAACTGCATCCTTGAGCAAGGCTGATTTGAAGTCATAATCTGCCTTTGCCTGCTCCAACTGGCTAAACAGTGCTTTTTTGTCCTCGCTCCTTACACCGTTTTTCACCTGATTTAAAAGCTCCTCAGCCTGTTTTAGCTCTGATTCCCTTATATCCCCTTCCAGCTTTACCTTGTCAAGGTCATTCCTGGAAATGGCTCCGCTGTTATATAAAGCTTCTGCTTTTTCATAATTGCTCATTACATGGCTATAAGCATCCTGAGCCTTTTTTACATTCAGCTCCGCATTCCTGAGATCCTCCTGAGATGCGCCGTTCAATGCCTTTTCATAGACCGATTGGGCTGCACCCAATTGCCCCTTTGCCGCTTCCAGGGCATACTGCATATCCTGCTTCTCCAGTTCCATCAGTATGTCCCCTTTTTTTATCAACTGACCCTCCTTTGCATGGATCCTGCCAACTCTGCCTGTACTTTTAAATGCCAGCTTCTTTAATTCACCGGGACCTGCGATTCCCGAATAATTCATTATTTCAGGGCTTTCCTGCTCTTTCACTTCTGTAGTCTTAACCGGTTTGATCCGTTCTTGTGCGGTATTGTCCCGGCTATTGCAGGCAGTTGCGGAAAAAACAATCATCGCTGCCATTATCAACACAATACATCTTTTCATTCTCCATGCACCTCTTACCTATTCATATTAGTGAACTCATGTTCATTTTAATATCAAAAAATTACTCAAATCTTTTGAGCACATCATTAAAATAGAAGGTAATAAACTGCGAAGCCACCTTCTTAAGCTCCTCGGCATTTTCATATCTCTTGTTTATCATTGCCATCCCTTCAACAAATCCAACCGCTATCACTCTTAGCAGATATAAGTCCTCAATATTTGCGCCTGTATTTTTAAGCCTTCTCAAAAAATCTCCTTTTAGAAAATTTTCAACCACTGATATCATGTCTTCCTTGACCCTCTCGTATTTCGTTCCCCCGCCCCCCTCAAACAGTATCAATAATTCGGTTTTGTGTTCTTTTGAGATTTTCAGAATCTGCTCTGACAAAAATTCAAAAAAGCTTGTATCAAACCTGTATTTTACCATCTCCATACTTTCTGCCGCCAGTTTCATTAGGCAATCATAGGCAGGGCTGATGATGCTATAAAACAAGGCCTCTTTATTGTGGAAATATCTGTACAAATTCCCTACAGTCATCCCCGCACCCCTTGCTATATCCCTCATAGATGCTTTGGCAAAGCCCTTTTCGGAAAATTCCTTAAGAGCAGCTTCAAATATACTGTTTCTCATTTCATCTTTTAGAACTTGCATTAATAAACACCTGCTCACTGTTCATTAATATTACTTTATTACTGTTTTTGGTTTTTGTCAATATCAAAGGCGGCACCTTACAAGCATGTGCTGCAGATTGTCCCGTGAAGACCCTCTGACCCCCATGCTGGCATGCTGTTGATTGTTGATATATTCTTCAAGCTCTCCCTTCAGCAGTTTATCATCAGTCTCTCCATAGACCCTTAAAGCAGGATTGATACCGGCCGGACCTGACTGGTACAATATCTGCACATCAAATTTTTCAAGAGTCCCCGAAAGGTAGCGATCCGCATTGTAACGGGCGGCAAATCCATCCGGGTCAAGGAGGCAGATTGCGCAAAACATCAGGGTTCCGATGAGCACCGAAAATCGTACTATTGAAAACCTCCGCTTCTGCAATACTATTATGGCTGCAAAAATAACAGCCAGGAAAATCATGAACAGACATGGGAGCAAGCGCCTTATAGAAAGTCCGTAGGCTCCTATATAGAGCGCCATTTTACTGAATGCAGTGGCAATAAGCAGCAAAGTCAGCAGAGATAGCAATGCGTTCAGTATTTTTATAACATGGTTCTTCCCCTCTGACCCCTTATGGAGAAAATTGGCCATAATCAGCAGGAACATATTAAATGCGGCAATCTGACAAAGCTCAAAAAATCCGCTCCGGGCATATTCGGAGTATATCTGCCATCCCTCAGGCCTGCGCCCGAAAAATGCAGAAAAAAAATAGGGCAGCTGACTGCCTATGAATACCAGATAGAGGCAGCATATAAGGCCAAGGGAGGTGTATATGGTAGCCGGAGCTAATATACCCATGGATTTGACCCAATGCTCCACATTATCTTTTTTGAAGGTGCTGCAGCCCCTGCCGTGGACAGAGCCTGCCCCAAGCCCGAAAAGATATGCCGCAACCGGTATTGCAAGGACACTGTTTATTACGATCTCAGCAAGCTGATCCTGTATCCACCTGAAGTATTCAATTATACCCTTTGCTATTCTGTAAAAACCTCCGCTGTCGGCTTTCATAAGCAACGGCAGAACTATGCCTGAAGCCAATAAAGCCAGAAGCACGCCCAGGGCAATGGATAAAGCCTTTCTTTCCCGGCTCTTTTCCATATATTTACGTGAGAAAATGCTCTTGTACTGGCAGCTAAAATTCCTGAAAGGAATTATCAAAAAGCCGTTAATGCCGTCCAAAAGGATCCAATTGCTTGTGTCCCCCAGAACCAGCCGCCCTGAGGCAGAAAGCACATAATATACGGCGGCGCAATGCAGGAACAAGCCTCTCCACGGTCTCAAACCATTGCCTGAATAAAGGGCATAGCTGATTCCCGTCAATAAGACTGCCCCCAGGAAAAAGTAAGCCGTGGTGGGAATATTAATCCCTTTTTTTATTAGATATAAGGTCACAAAAATGCAAAACCCGGCAGTAAATGCTGCTACTCCCCAGCCCTGCCCCGAAAATATCACCCATCGAATATATATGTATCCAATAATAAAAGCCAGTACCGCAAAAAACCTGTCAATCCGATCTGCTTCAAAGGGCTCTGCACTGCATGGTCTCTGAATCGCTCCGTCAATTACAGATAAATCTTTCATATACCCCATCTCCAATCTTAAAATGTCTAATCCTGTTCCCTGAATTCAAGAATATCACCGGGCTGGCAATCAAGGGCTCTGCAGATTTCCTCCAGGGTAGAAAATCGTATTGCTTTGGCCTTGCCTGTCTTTAGTATTGAAAGGTTGGCCTGGCTGATACCGATCTTTTCCGCCAATTCACCCGAAGACATTTTGCGTTTAGCCATCATGACATCCAAATTCACAATTATAGGCATATACCCCGGCCCCCTTTTATATGGTAAGTTCCGATTCGTTTTTGAGTTCCAAAGCCTGTGCAATGACATTTTTGACCACACGTACGATCAGCCCCATAAATGCTGCGGCTACAGCTACAAAAATCCAGGGGAAATAATAGGATACCGAGAGGAGGCAGATAATTGCACCCATAAAGCAGCTCCATGATATTTTCCTCAGATACTCTACATTTTCCAAAGCAAACACCTGCCCAAGCTCAATGTGCCGGAGCAGGCGGTAAAGGCTGAAAAGCAGCACAGAGGCGGGGACACAGCCGGAATATATTGTGGCAAGAAAAAATACTTCTTTCCCTACCAGGTCGGCCCTTGAAAAGCCTATTAACCGCTTTACAATATACGGTGCTGTTAATGCAATACAGGCAAGCATTGCTGCAAAAGCAAGCACGCATAGCTTACTTAGAATAATCGATTTCTCGCCGTTCCACATAGAATCATCCTCCAGAATATTATTGCCGTTTTTGCTTTTTGTTAGCTGAAGTATAGCATACTGTATATTGAAATGCAATAAGAATTTATCGTTAAACGATAAATTCTTATTGCAAAAGATTAATGTAATGAAATGAGATAACAAGAAGAAAAATGTAAATAGCAAAAGAGAAAGGATGGATTTTGTTGATTCGGCCTTGCGCCAATAGCTGCAATTATAAGCCCTGTTACTTTTCCAGGGACTTTTTTATCTTAAAACTGGCATCCGTAACCGAAAGGCCCCCCAGACCCGTGCATCTAAGTTCGCAGGGAATGGACCTTCCCACTGAGTCCATAGCCTTTACTGTTTCGTCAATGGGGATAACCTCTAAGAATCCGGAGACAGCCATATTCGCACTTGCTATCCCGTTAAACCCGCACATAATATTCTTCCCGAGGCAAGGCACCTCCACCCTATTTGCAACCGGATCGCAGACCATTCCAAGGACATTCTGCAATGCCATTGAGGCCGCTGCAAGGCACTCCTCCGCCGAACCCCCCATTATTTCCGCACAGGCTGCTGCACACATTCCCGAACCTGCTCCGCATTCAGCCTGGCAGCCGCATACTTCAGCAGCAAAAGTGCTGTAATACGAAATAATGACACCGATCAGCCCCGCTGAGAGCATTGCTTTTGCCATATCCTCATCCTCAAGACCCATTTCTTTTGAAAGTGCAAAAACCGTCCCCGGCAGGCATCCGCAGGATCCGGCCGTAGGAGCTGCCGCAAAAATACCCATGGAGCTTTTAATGTCCATAAACCGGGTAATGCATTCAATAACTCCTTTTGCAAAGCTTCCTCCAAGAAGGATTTTGCCCTCAAGGAGCTGGTGCTGGTTGGGAAGGATCCTTCCCGTAATATCCTCCCTTAATGGAGTATCAAGGGATTTTTTTAGGATCCGGATAATATCGAGCATTTTGCCCATTATATCCTCTTCCCCCAACCCGCTTCTTTGGCTTTCATATATAAGGGCCAGCTGCCAAAGGGGCAAATATTTCTTCTCTGCAAAATCCTTCATTTCCTCTCCGGTAATAAAGGGAACTTGAGGATCAATCTGAGATGTAACAGGCATAATAGGTCGAAGGAAACTTATATCAGAAAACTGCGGCAATAAATCCCTTATATCCTTTTCGGATTTAATATTGATAAGAGATTTTTCACCGTTATCATAGGTTTCTATAATATGCTCAATAGGCAGTCTTTCTTTCAGGGTATTGATGACGGTTCCCTTATCGTTTCTTTCACATATAATCAATGCTTCAAAAAAACCCCCGCCAACCGATACCGGGAAACCCATATATCCAATTATTTCAAACATGCCCCCTCCCGTCGATACAGCCGTTACCTCAATTGTTCTGCCGCCTTCACCGGTAAATTCGATATAGTATGTGTTAGGGTGGCCGGGACCGATGTCCTTGACTTCAAAATCGTATCTCATGCCGCTCTCTTCAGCCAACCTAAAGGAATCAAGAATTTCACGGTCATAGGTGTCATACCCCAGGAGCCCTGCCAAAAGCCCCATATCGGAGCCCTGAGTATCATGGGTATAAGCAAGGGAGCTATTTTTGTCAAAGGAAAATTTAACATATTTTATGGGCTCATCTCCGGCAAGCTGCCTCACCATCCGTCCGATCCTTACGGAGGCTGCCGTATGTGAGCTGGAATGCCCTATCATGACCGGGCCGATTACATCATTGAAAATACTCGGAAATTGTTTCATATTTATATTCATTCCTTTCCCTTGCTCAATGCACAGAACTTAATTAAAGGTTCTTTTGAACTCTATTTGCATTTTAATCCACTGCGCTTTGTTTTTGTGAAATGCATGTCCTATCACAATGGGTCAAATGGCCTTGCAGACCATTGACTGATAATTCTATTGTATATTATCTATCCCTCAAAATTCCCTTTATCCTTTCTGTTGTTCTGTCCCTGAGGGCTGTTACCGCACTGAAATCCATACTGCCAATATAGCTTTTCTCCAAATCATCATGTAGATGCTTAGCCTGCCTTATTCTCCTTATTCCCTCCGCCAGCATTTCATTATATGACTCCATATCCCTTGCGAGGAGCTCTGCCTTGTCCCCGAACCTACTTTTATCAATAATTGTATCAAAGTTTATCACTCTATATGCCCCTGCCTCCGTTTTGGGATTAACAGTTACCGCTATTTTGAACTCCTCGACCACCAGCGTCTGAAGCCTCTCGGGGTTCAATGGCTGATGGTACAATTCAACATCATAGCCCTTTATATTATATTCGTTTGCAAGAAAGGCCAGTATTTCGCTGGATACAATGCCTGATCCCCCCTTTAGGTAATAGCAGATATAATTACTTTGAACAATTGTTTCTATATAGTCCACCAGTCCATCCGGGGTAATAGCGCTGTCAAAAAGATGCCTAATTTTTGCGGCATTGTCTTTGTCGTTTACACCGCCCGCCAGCTCATATCGAAGGTTTATTTTCAGCCTGTTCAGCTTTTCCCTGTCGAGTCCTCCCTCTTCAATTGCCTCCATGTCATCCTGCATTTCCTTTGCGGATGCCAGATACCTGTATGCGCTGTCAAATCTCATTCTTATTTGCTTGCTCAAATCAATGATATAGTGCTTATCCTTAATAAGCCCCAAGTCACTCCAATATTCCCCCAGATTCAATATTTCATCAACTGCCCCGGGATTTTTGGGATCCACTGCATGGGGAGCTGTCCCGTCAAGAAGCGCCACATTTGCCCTCTTTATAACCAGTCCGTCCAGGGATCTGCAGTCTGATGAGCAGCAGTGGAGTTCCACATCATATCCCTGCTTTACAAATTCCTCCCCTATAGCTCTCATGAAATTTGATTTTCCTACCCCCGGACCCCCCTTTATAATAAATATCCTTTCTGCGTCCTCGGGTATGATCTGGTCATAGAAAGAGTAAAACCCCTTATATGTGTTGCCTCCCGGAAAAACCTTTTTGATGCCTCCCTTTTGAGCCATGCATATACCTCCAAAATATCATTCTATGATATATATATGCGGTATGTGCGGGGTGACAGTCTATTAACTTATTAACTTACTTAGCCCCCGGCCATCCTTTGCGCAATTCCCTTACAAGGGACTGTGTACCTAATATGCATATCAGTCCCTCGTTGCCGGCTAAATTATTGGCCAAATTTAATGCTCCCTCTATATTTTCTTCGTATAGGAACTTATTGCCAAGAATAGACCTTGCCTTTTCTGTCTGCTCTTCTGTAAATTTCAAAAAATCGTTTCTTGCCCTTGTAAAAATTATTTTTTCCGATATGTCGTTCATTTCCTGTATAACGCCCTCATAATCCTTATCATCGGGTATCCCGACTATAGTGATTACATTTTTGCTCCCGATTCTCCCTACAGCTTCTCTTACATATTTTGCACATTCTCTGCCGATACACCCGTCAACTATGGTTAAAGGGCTCTTATTAATTATTTCCAGTCTCCCGGGCCATGTGACGGTATCAAGGGCCTGCCTCACATTTTCCTTTTTTATTCCGCCAATCAGGTTTTCTGCTGCAGAGAGCGCAAGGGCGGCATTGTATGCCTGATGCCTTCCAAGCAGATTCAGCCTTATGCTTCTATACTCATTATTTTTAGTAACAACATCGAGATAAGTGCCATCCTTTGCAATGCTGACATTTTCACAGTAAAAATCATCTCCGTAAGTCAGAAGCTTTACACCCTTCTCACATGCCTCTCTGCAAATGATATCATGGACCTCTTTCTGCTGCTTTGCAATTACTGTGCATTTCTGTGTGCCTTTGATTATGCCTGCTTTTTCATACGCGACCCCGGCCAGGTCCTTCCCCAGCTCGGGAATATGCTCGGCAAAAACAGTATTGATCACAGAGAGCTCACTATGTATTGTGCTTACATCGTCAAACCGCGCTCCCTTTCCGCACTCCAGCACATTAAAAGCGGTCTTTTCATCCCGGTAGTACATCATTGCGATTGCTGCAGTGATCCCCACAGGCCCTATATAGGAAGTCCCTGCCAAATGCTTCTGAATTTCTGCGGCATAGGGTTCCAGTATATTTGCGTATTTCACAAAATCACTTTCTGAAACTGCATTTCCGTTTATTCTTATCCGCTCCAAAAAGCTTGCCAGGTGAGGGCTTGTAAATAATCCTGTATTAAATCCGTGTTCTTCTATGATCTTTGATATCATCCGACTTACAGAGCCTTTGCCCTTGCTTCCGGTAACTAAAATATTTCTTTGCCCTTTGTCGGGTCCTCCTATTTTATTCAGAAGCTCTCTCGCGAAATTAGGATCCCTTGGCATCATTCCCTGCATATCCTTTGATGCTTTATTTCTTGCGTTCATATAAGAACTGTATATGAAATTCTCCGCTTCCTTTGCATTATAAAAAATAGCAACCGCCCCCAATTGAATAATACATATAATATAATAATGATATAGTAACACAAAAACACCTTATAGCAAATTGCTTTAAGGTGTGCTATACTTTTCCTGTCGGTATTCTGAGGAAACCGAACATTGGTAATTCTTATAAGAAATTTCGACTTATATCCTTATGGAATAAGAACGGAGGTAGTTTTCATGGAATTGGGCAAAAAATCCACATTTTCTTATCACCTTAATGTCAGACAAATTGCTGTTATAGGCATGCTGTCAGGCATCTCAATTGTACTTGGCCTTACAGGCTACGGCTTCATACCGCTTCCCATCGCCCGGGCAACAATAATGCACATTCCGGTGATTATTGGGGCAATACTTGAAGGTCCGGTGGTCGGCATGCTGATTGGACTTATTTTTGGTGTATTCAGCATTTTCCAGAATTTAGCCAATCCGAACCTTTTGTCCTTTGCCTTTATTAATCCGCTGGTATCAGTGCTCCCCAGAATTCTCATAGGGCTTACTTCTTATTATTTTTACAGACTAGCAGCAACAAAGACAAAATCACTGAGAATAGGGTTGGGGGCTGCCATTGGCTCTCTTACAAATACCTTTGGCGTATTGGGAATGATTTACCTGTTGTATGCCTCCCGCTATGCCGAGGTAAAAGGAATTGATGCTGCAACTGCAGCAAAGGTGATATTTGGCGTAGCTCTCACAAACGGCCTGCCTGAAGCGATAATAGCAGTCATAATAACTGTTCCTGTGGTTATGGCGATTATGAAAAGAAAATAACCGGGGGATCGTATATGCCGCCCATGGGCCTTTTCCGAACATAGTGAGGAAATAATGGCGCGGGCACTTAAATCAAATATTTTATTGTATAGGAAAGTTATACTTTCCTATACAATAAAAAAAGGTGCCATAAACTGCAATGTACAGTTATATGGCACTTTCTTTATGACAAATTTCAGGTTTACTGTTTATTGATCATTGTGAATATATCCCTCCACCTAAAATGCTCAGTTATTTTTGATGAGGGGGTTTTCTTGCCAAGCTATGATAAACCCGAGAGGATCCTTTTCCATTAAGGACTCCGGATTTATGTAGGTCTTCCCTATTGTCGCAGACCAATGCAAATGGGGGCCTGTTGAGAAACCTGTAGAGCCGACTTCTCCTATTATATCGCCTTTGCTTACTTTTGCACCTTCCTCGATCAATAGCCTGTCAAGATGGCAATAGGAAGTGTAAATACTGCTTCCATGATCTATAATTATAGTATTTCCTGTAACCTTCAGAAGCATGGATAATCTGACAGTTCCATTGTTTGCCGCTTTTATGGGAGTACCCTTTTGTGCGGATATATCAATTCCTGAGTGTCTTTCGGATTCATCGTTGTTAATATACCTAATCATTCCAAATTGAGTAGAAATTCGTCCCTCCACGGGCCTGATAAAAGTTCCCTCCCAAAGAGGTTCTTCCGAGGTCTCAGACCTTGCTCTTTCGGTATAAAACCTGTCTTCACTGAAATTATCGCTGCTGCGTTGTTCTTTCTGGGTGGCAGTTACTTTTAGGTACTGTTTTTCAAATTCTTTGGACAATACTCTAAGGCTCTCTTCCTTTTCTGCAACTATATTCCCGTCTCTCTGAACATGAACCCTGCATGGATATTCCCCTTCCTTAGTCCTGCAGCTTACTCCCAATATTGCCAATTTACCCTCTGAATAACTGAAGAATCTTGGTTTGTCCTGAGTGAAGGCCGCAGATAGGAGTATTTCATCCCTTTCTGTTGTACCCCTAAGATATACTGCAAAATAACCCCCGGGCAGTATTTCCATGTCCGAGAAAAATATTTCCGGCAGCAGTTCCGGTGCCAGTTCCGGCTCCGGTGCCAGTTCCAGCTCCGGTAGCGATTCCGGGGTCAGATTTGCTTCTTTGATCTCATCGATTATTTCCGGGACCATAAGTTCCTTCTGAATGTTGATAATACCACTGGCTGCAATAAACAGTATAAGGAACACCAAAAGCCTTGATATGTGCCTGCCCATTTCTAACCTACTGTACTTCTTCTTTATATAGCTCGTCAAAGTTAAGCAGAATATATAACCGCCCGTCGTCCATTTTACCGACTCCGCTGATGTATTTCTTGCTTATTTTTGATGCCATATCAGATATGGGCTCTATATCATTTTCCCCCACAGTAAGTACCTCTGAGGCATCATCGACAACAAACCCTGTCAAATTCCCATTTATGTCCGTTACAATTATCCTTGTTCTGTCATCCGCCTCTGAGTTCTCCATGCTAAACCTCTCTTTCAGGTTTATTATTGGGATAATTTGTCCCCTGAGATTCAGCACTCCCTCGACATAGACAGGGGAAGCAGGAATTTTTGTAGGCATTGAATAGGGTACAATCTCACTTACCCTGAAAATATCTATTCCGTATTCCTGCCCGTTTAGTTTGAATATCACCAGTTGGATCGTATCCATAATGGACCCTCCTTTTTTAATACTAATGGAATGCTATTGCCATATTTCGACATGCTTTTACAAAATCCTGCTTTATGATATGAGGAATAAGCCGACAAAAGCTTACAAAACTCCAATATCAGTATCCATACGAAAAAGTATGTGCGATTTTTTGCTCCGCAAAACGCACAGGGGCAACTATCGTGAATTATTGCGAATTTATGATATAATGTATGCATGTAAGTGTATACATTATAACGCACTTAGTGAATTGTAGGAGTTGAGCATTGTGGAAAAAATATTATATAGGAGCACCAGAGGAGGAAGCCGCATTGTTACTGCCTCAGAGGCTATACTTAACGGAATAGCGGAGGATGGAGGCCTCTACATCCCTACGGCGATACCTAAGCCCGAGCCCTCTTTAGAAAAAATTACGGGAATGGATTTTAAAAATGTAGCTTATTATGTGATCAAGGATTTTTTGCAGGACTTCAGTGAAACGGAAATCCGGGGTTTTATAGCCAAAGCTTATGACGATAAATTTGATACCCCTGAAATAGCACCATTGATAAAGCACGGAGAGAATTACTTTCTGGAGCTTTTTCACGGGCCTACCCTTGCTTTTAAGGATATGGCGCTATCGATTCTGCCCTATTTGATGACATCCTCGGCAAAGAAGCAGAATATTGAAAAAGAAATCATCATACTTGCCGCAACTTCCGGGGATACCGGGAAAGCTGCTCTTGAGGGATTTGCGTCAGTTCCGGGCACGAAGATCATCGTATTTTTCCCTGAATCAGGTGTAAGTCCAATTCAAAAAAAGCAGATGCTGACACAGGAAGGGGGTAATACATTTGTTATAGGTGTCCGGGGGAATTTCGACGATACGCAGACCGGAGTCAAAAAATTGTTCACTGATAAAGAGCTGTTCCAGAGAATGTCAGGCAAAGGCTTCATGTTCTCCTCCGCCAACTCAATAAATATAGGCAGACTTATCCCTCAGATAATATACTATTATTATGCATATCTGCAAATGTGCAAAATGGGAGATATAATTCCCGGAGAAAAGATAAATTTCACTGTCCCAACGGGGAACTTCGGGAACATATTGGCAGGGCATTATGCCAGAGAAATGGGGTTACCAATCAAAAACCTCATTTGTGCCTCCAATGAGAACAGGGTATTGTATGATTTTATGAACACGGGGGTATATGATAAAAACCGCAATTTCGTTACCACCATGTCTCCCTCAATGGATATACTGATTTCCAGCAACCTGGAAAGGCTGATCTTTTCCCTTTGTGATGAAAACACCGAAAAGGTAAGTGAATTAATGGAGCAATTATCAAAAAAGGGCATATATGAGATAATAGGATTTACGCAAGAGCGCCTGGGAGGTTTTTATGGAGAGTATGCTTCCGAGTCTGATACTGCAGAGGCAATAAGAGAAATATTCAAAGCCTCCGGATATGTAATCGATACCCACACTGCAGTTGCCTGTGGGGCATATAAAAAATATTCAGCCCGGGAGCCCCGTGACACTTCAAAAACAGTTATTATATCTACAGCCAGTCCCTATAAATTTGCGGCAGATGTGATGAAATCAATAGATGTGAAATACGAAGGATTTAATGATTTTGCCCTTATGGGCGATATGTCCAGGCTCATGGGATCGGAAATACCCGGGAACATAAGGAGTCTCGAAAAAAAGCCATTGCTCCACGGGACAATATGTGAAAAAAATGAAATGAAAACCGAATTGGAAAAAATCCTTAATATTTAGGCTGTATTGAATATGCAAGTATAAGCAAATTTAATTTCTTGTGCAAACCAAAAATTATTTTACAAGGCAATTTTACAATAAAACACAACCTCTAATGCATTCTATTACTTCTGTGCACATCTCAAGAAGTGAGGTCTGTTAAAATATAATACCAATATGCTCAATCAGAATTCTCAATCCGATTCCTATCAATATTAATCCTCCTGCCAATTCTGCCTTTTTTTGAAACAGGCAGCCGAATCTTTTTCCTATAAAAACACCTGCGGTACACACAGCAAAAGTAATAAATCCGATTATAGCAGAGGATCGGATTATCGATACGTCCAGCCATGCGAAGCTGATTCCTACGGCAAGGGCATCAATGCTTGTGGCAATAGCAAGCAGCAAAAGTCTTCCGGGTTTTAAAGGGTCTTCCTCTGTTCCTGTTTGAGCCGTTAAGGCCGCCTCCTTAATGTCTTCTCCATCCCTTCCTGTCTCGCACTTTCCGGAATAGGCCTCCCGGATCATTTTCCCCCCTATAAAAGACAGCAATAAAAAAGCTACCCAATGATCGATGCTTGTTATATAGTCCCTGAACTGGAACCCCGCAAACCATCCTGCCAAGGGCATCAGTGCCTGAAAAACCCCGAAATACAATCCTGTTTTTAGTGCATGGCCAGTATTTACGTCCCTTATAATAATCCCATTGGTCACAGATACTGCAAAAGCATCCATTGAAAGCCCAAATGCAATCAAAATTATTGAAAATGTATCCATTGTTACCTCGCAATTCGTACTCCTGTTATTATAGACAAGTTCCATAGAATTTACAACACCTTTTCTGCCAACTTATCATTACCACCATCACAGCCATTGACATTGTAAATGCATCTTGCCAGGCTGAAGATAGATGTATCTTCTCCGGCTGCTGACTTTTACCCCTAGCTTTTCTTTGTTTGTTTTCTGTAGTGCTTATATTTCTGAATTGCTGTAACCAAAGCAAAGGCTGTACATAATATGTAAATGAGAAAAGCATCTGTGTAAAGCTGTTTGAGCTTTACAAACCATGTGAGCTCTTGGAGGTGAGGACATGAAAAACAGATTTTCGAGGGGACTTTATTATGAACCTGTTATTTCCCCTGCAAAGCCATCCCCAACAAATCATTCCGGAAAAAATGAAATGCTTATTCTCATCCTTCTTTTTATTCTACTTGCAGCAAGCCCTTCCCTGGGTCTGGAAAGCAGATACTTCTTTATAATCATTATGGCTGTAATTGGCCTTGGGGGTGTAGACAAGGTATTCGGGCTAAACTGCAGAAAGGAATAATATCAAAGGACTGATGCACTCCATAAGTAACCAAATTTGGATTAATACATAATATGGAGTAGGACATGTAAGGGTTATCCCTTATTATTTGGAGAGGAGGTGAGACCATGCCTTACGGCTTCGGTTATGGTTATGGTTATGGCTACGGCTATCCGCGATTTGGCTACGGGTATGGATTTGGATATCCGGGTTATTGGGGTGCTTTGGACTTTCTGGCTTTGTCCGCATTTTTCCTGTTAGTTTAACAGTTTACTCTACTCATTATTAAGATAAATTGACTTATATGTTTCGCGCGAAACATTTTCCCAAATTCATATGTCGCTAAAGGTATACTATTTTAACACAAAATCAGACATCAACTGATTTTGTAATGATAAAACTTTTTAACGACATATATAGAAAAATAATGTTAATCGACCAAAATTTCAACTGAAAGGAGGGTTAAACATGGCAAACGTCTACGGAGGGTTCAATAGGTGCGCACCGCCTTCTTACTGCAGACCGGGAACAGCGGTGGCTCCAGTCACCAATCCCTGCAAATGCAACAATGGTTTTCTGCTTCTGCTCCTTCTGTTCATACTGCTTGCAGCAGGTCCGTCCTGGGGAATCGACAACAGCTTCTTCTTTATTATCATACTTGCAATAATCGCCTTTGGCGGTTTTGGAAGAACCTTCGGCTTCAACAGCGCTATCTAAGAGCCTTGTGCCGAAAAGTAAAAGGCCTGGCCGCTCCGGTCAGGCCTATAATACTGCAATATCTATGCTAAATTCAACGCAATTTCCATCATATCGGTAAAACCCTTTTCTCTTTCCTCAGGAACTGTCTTTTCCCCGGTCACTATTGAATCAGAAACGGTAAGTATTGTAAGGGCATTTACTCCCGCTTTTGCCGCATTGCAATAGAGGGCATAGCTCTCCATCTCCACTGCTATTACGTTCATACCGGCCCACTTCTTGTATTCATCCCCGTCGGGTGTGTAAAAAACGTCACTGGTCAATATGTTCCCTACTTTTACATCTATATTTTTCTTTTCTGCAGTTTGTTTTGCCCTGTATAGAAGATCCCACGAGGCTATTGCAGAAAATGTGCCGGGAAGGTTGTATTGACTGGCATAGCCTGAATTAGTGCATGCTCCCATGGCCAGTACAATATCATATAGCCTCAGGTTTTCTGAAAAACCCCCGCAGGAGCCAACTCTGATCAGGTTTTTTACATCATAAAAGTGGATCAATTCATATGAATAAATCCCTATGGAAGGCACCCCCATACCCGTGCCCATTACTGATACCCTTTTCCCATTGTAAGAACCGGTGTAACCCAGCATATTCCTAACGGCATTAAATTGAACCGGATCCTTTAGATATGTTTCAGCAATAAACTTTGCCCTTAGGGGATCCCCCGGAAGCAATACGGTTTCGGCAATATCCCCCTTTTTTGCACTGTTATGTGGTGTAGTCATATTATCACTCCTGTATTTTAATATTATCGGTTATTTACCTGAATTATACCAGAGAAAAGATATAATTCAATATGTTATAATTTATGTAAACCTATTAAGCACCAATAAATAGGATCCTGTGCAAATTTTTGTCCAATTTTTTGATTATGGGACTTAATCGTCGGCTAAATCCGTCTAAACGGTTAACATAAGTCGCATTTTTATTAACATAATCCATAAATACTGCGTTTTTTAGTCCCATACTCGAAATTTTGTCCAAAATTCGGGCCTTAGTTTTTCTTCTGCAAAGCTCTTATAATTTCTTAGTATAAGAACAAAGGCGGCTTCGCCGCATTTGATGCCCATGGGCCTAAAAAAATCCGGGCTCGTAAATGCCCGGATTTGCCGCACTGTACTATTTGCTGCTTTTTGCTGCTTCTTTTACTGCTTTCTGATGGTTCTTATCAACTTTGTTTGTACCGTGAGTCCTGCTGTTCAGGAAATGAACGTCTATTACTCCGTTCATTCCATTATTCTTTACTTTGTCAAGGTTTGCACCTCTGCCATAACCGCCGCTCCTGCTGCTTATGTACTTGTTTGCGGGAGACTTGTCCACCCCCGCATGAGGCATGGCTGTCATTGATGCCGCTATTCTCCGGCCGCCTGTTTCTACAATGATCGCTCTTCTTTCCCAGCTCCAGCCGCCCCAAATCTCCTTTATTTTTTTTGAATCTGCTGCGGTTTTGGCTTCACAATCTGCATGATTGCCTCCATATGTACGCACAATACTGAATGTCTTGCCTGTTTTTACATCGGTAACCTTCGCTGTCATTCCAATCTTAAATATTTTGGAAGCCTCTTCCCACCAATTTAGGAGCTCAACCTTCCCAAGGCTTGTCCATGCCGCTCCGAAAAGTGCCTTTCCTGTTCCTTCTCCTACAATTCCGTCAACCGTAAGCTTATTTTCGCTCTGGAACTTTTTCACCGCGGCTTCCGTCATACTGCCGAAGTAACCCGATACTTCAACGGCCAGGTAACCTTTTTTCTTCAGCTCTGACTGAAGTTTTTCGACATTCTCACCGCTGCTGCCTTTTTTTAGAACATCGGCAAAGGTTACGGTGGAGATTAAGACTGTCACGACAAGTAAAAACATCAGCAATTTACCTGTCTTCAATAACTGACTCTCCTTCCCGCTTACGGGGTTTGCCCCGCTCCCCGAAGGGATTCAGCTAACAGTACGGCTTGTCTCTATGTTATGGCATTTTCTTTATCAAATCAATGGTAATTCCTGCATATCCCCACGGGGCTTCTTATGAAACCAGAAATGCGCCTGTAGCCCCTGCTTCTTTGGGGGCCGATTCTATACCAATAATAGGAATTTTTGAAGATATTTCTATGAGTAGCGCCCAAAAAAGCAGTATTGCGTTGAATATACTGATTGGGGTTACAAAAAGTTTCAGATTGTTTGCAAAGGTTGTAACTCCGGGGGATATCTGCTGTTCCTCGGCTTCCAGGACCGCTGCTTTTCTAAGAAGAAAAAGTGCAATTAAATTCAGCACCGATGCAAATACCAGCATCTCATCCTGCTTCATTACGTTGACTATTATACTGCCTATCAATAAAATGCGCAAAGCAAAAGTAGCTTCTGCAGTGCCGGCACGCTCTTTTTTTTCCGGCTGTCCCGACTTATACTCATCCAATGCAAATACCTCCCTTTCACTATATTGCCTTGTTACATTATATTTGACTTTGGTGAGTCAAGTTACCATTATAACAGAGTTCGTAAAAGAACTCTTCAAACTCAAAAAAACCCGCCGGTGAACTATGTAATTCTGATATATGCCGTTGCAGCACATATAAAACCGGTATAATGGTAACCAAAATTATGATATTACATACAATGAAAATAGGATGATAAACAACCCCTTATAGAAGGAGGCATGATTATGGCAAGAGGTTTTAATCACGGATTGAACGTGGTTCCCAATCCCGGCTGAATTCCTGCAAACAGCCCGAATGATGTTTCGGGAGTATTTTACAAAAATCAAAGGATCCCTCCACCCCCCGCTTCGCCGGCTCCGGCATCCCCTGCAGCCTCGACTTTCCCTTCACAGCAGGATCCGGCCCAGTCTTCAGCAGTTCCATCGATTCAGCAGCTTGGGGGAATGCTTAATGGGATTATGGGAAATGTATTTGAAAACAACAATTGGTGGCTATGGGCTGCTTTAATCATTATTTTCTTTAATCAGGATCTAAGAAAAAAAATATTAAAAAAAGGAAAAGAGGCCGGCGAAACCTCTTAGCCGGCCTTTTACATATCACCCTTTAACCCTATTTTTTCTGCGACCTTCTGCATACCCTTAATAGTCTCCTCAATAACAGCATCCAGTTCCATACTAAGCATTTCCGTTCCTTCTTCTATAACTTCCCTATTGACCCCTGCGGCAAAGCTTTTTTGCTTCCATTTCTTTTTTACGGATTTTACTTCCAGATCCAATATGCTTCTGCTGGGCCTCATAAATACAGTAGCGGCGATAAGCCCCGTAAGTTCATCAGTGGCATACAGTACCTTTTCCATTTTTTCTATGGGCTCAACATCGCTGCATAGCTTCCAGCCATGGCTTTCCACTGCGTGGATGTACTCCTCGGGCCATCCCCTGTCCGCAAGTATTTCCCTTGCTTTTATGCAGTGCTGTTCCGGGTACATTTCATAGTCGATATCATGTATCAGGCCTATAACCCCCCATTTTTCTTCATCTTCCCCGTTCAGCAGGGCAAAATGCCTCATTACCGCTTCAACGGTCAATGCATGAGTTATGAGATTTTCGCTCTTGTTAAATTCTTTCAAAAGCTCCATGGCTGTATCTCTGTTTGGAATAAAGCTTCCCATAAATAATCCCTCTTTCGTTTTTCTGTTTATTTAGAATACATAACCTTTGTAGACAATTATACTACAAAATTGCATATTGTAAACTTCTGACTCCATTGATAATTTATATGCAAAATGTATAATGCAGAATTGTCCTTATACATTTCCTGCAAAACACATTAATGCTGAGCAATCTGATTCTTTTCCTGTAAAATATATCAATTCTTGCAGAAATATGTTATGATTATGTAATAGTAATTATGCTATTAAGATAAGAAATGGGGCGGTTATATGCAAAAATCACATAGTATTAAAATTTCGACAAGGATAGTAGTTGGCTTTTCTGTAGTAATTATTCTTGCAATCTTAATCGGCGGCATTGGGTTTTTCAGTCTCGATACAATAAACAAAAGCATGCGGTCAATGTATAGCAATAACCTTCTGCCCATTAGATATCTGGGGGAGGTCAGGCGAGAACTTCTTACAATAAGGGGCGATGCTTTTAAGTATATGGGGACCGACAATCTCTCCAAATGTGAAGTATTAGAAAATAACATGGCAAATAGTTTTCAAATACTAAAGGAGCCCTTGGCCAGTTTTAAGGAAACGGGCCTGACGGAGGAAATGAAAAAAATCACGGAGGACTTTGAAGGGCATGTGGCATATTACGAAGATGGAATAAAAGAAGCAGTTAAAGAAAATAAAGCCGGACGCAAGGAAATGTCCTATATAATGTTTGACAATGCAGGTGTGAACCGCGAAAGGGCAGTTAAGCTGCTGGATAGGCTGGTCAATATGAATACGGAGATGGCAGAAAAAGACGAACTCCTTGGAAGGGCCACCTATAATAAAAGCACGTCTCTTATGCTGATGCTTCTTTTGGCATGTATACTGGTAAGCATAATCGTTACTTATTATGTAACCCGATCCATCAAAAAACCCGTTGCAGAAGCTATGAAATTAGCAAACAGTATTGCCGAAGGGGATTTGACAAAACGGATAGACAGCAAAAGCAAGGATGAGATTGGGAGACTCATACAGTCCCTTAATGAAACAGCCGGTTCACTGCAAAACGTTATACACAAAGTATTGAAGTCTTCCGGAACAGTAACTTATGCAAGTCAGCAGCTATCAGCCGCAATGGCGGAATCCAATGTATCAATGCAGGAAATTGCCGAAGGTATAACCCAGATAGCAGAGGGCAACGATGGCAATATTACGGCAATCGGACAAATATCGGCTGCAATAAATAATATATCAAACAGAGCAATAGCCGCCGCTGAATCCAGCAAGCTCGCAGTTGAAACCAGCAAAGAAGTCAAAGTATCCGCCGAGAAAGGCGGGGAACTGGTTTTGAACGTTTCTGATTCAATAGACTCAGTCAGAATCGCCTCGGGAGAAATATCCGATATTATGGTTGAACTGGAAAAGTCATCCTATGAAATAAATCAGGCAGTCGAACTGATCACAGGGATATCGGAGCAGACCAATCTGCTTAGTCTTAATGCGGCTATCGAAGCTGCAAGGGCGGGGGAACAAGGCAGGGGATTTGCGGTAGTGGCAGATGAAGTACGGGCATTAGCTTCACAAAGTAAAGAAGCCTCAAAGCGTATTGAGGACATGGTCAAGGCAATTCAAGCAAACTGCACGGCCGCAAAGGAAAAAACCATTAATTCAGATAAGCTGATAAAAAATAGTTTTTCTGCTGCAAGCGAGACAAGCAGCTATATAATGAACATAATAGAAAAAATTAATGCAATTGCCGCTCAGATACACGAAATAGATATTGCCGCTGCCCAACAGTCGTCGGCGACTAAGGATATCTCTGCTTCTATTGATTCAATGGCGGGTAATATTGAATCCCAGGCGAGCAGTTCCCAACAGATCAGCGCAACAGCCCAGCAGCAGACAGGTTCAATAGAAGAAATAGGAGCCACTGCCGAGGAACTGGCAGTTATGGCCTCAGAATTGAACAATATAGTATCGAGATTCAAAGCATAAAAATGGATAGTCGTTAGACCAATTCATATCCGGATATCTTACGCCAAAAGGCGGCTGATGATAGATACCAAATTATCAACTGCTTCTGGCGTATTTCATGTATAAATGCTTGTTCGTCGCAAACCATATAGTGTATAATAATTTAGTGATTCTAACTAAATTTGTTTGTCTGGAGGACTCTATGATAAAAGTAGATAACAATACGGTACAATTTGAAGGCTATGAATTGGAAAATCTGATAGTACTGTTAGAGCAGGTTACCAGCAAATCTATTATTGACACCGATAGCCGGGAATTTGCAATTTCTTTTCTTAAAGCATTTATAACATGCTTTGGAGACAACATTACAAAGGGCCCTGCAATAACCAGCACAAGAAGTAAGCAATAGCCCCTGTACCAATTCTATATTTCATTGTTCAGAAGAAGTTTGTTAAAATAGTTTATTATATCGCTTCTTCTAATGATCCCTATAAATATATCATGATCGTCAACTACAGGAATAAAGTTTTGATTGATTGAAAGAAGAATCAAATCTTCAATGTGTGAATCTATAGAAACCGGCTTGTTATGCTGATATTTGGGAATATCCCTTACCAGGATCTTGCTTGTGTCCTTGAAGCTCAATCCCTGGTTGCGCTTCAGACACCAGAGTATATCCCCTTCCGTTATTGTGCCGGCATATTTGCCAAAGCTATCAATAAGGGGCAATGCGGAATACCTGTGAAACTCCATCTTTTCAATTGCCTGCCTCATTGTGGATTCAGATGATATCCATATTACATCCGCTTTCGGTGTAAGGAAAAAAGCTATATTCATTCAATCACTCCCGGTTTGTGCTGATTATTTAATGGCACCATTCTATTATATACGTTTTTATCGAAGATGTGAACCATATATATCTTCCCTTCTGTGCTCCAATAGGGGAAGTTCTTTTCTGATTTTGTCCACATAATCAAAATCCAATGTGCTTATCAGAAGCCCTTCCTTATCATCCATTCTTGCTGTCACCTCTCCCCAAGGGGAAACTATAATGGAATTACCGTAAGACACATAACAGGAGTTGGCATCTCTTGCAGGGGCAATGCCAATGGTATAAACCTGATTATCTGTTGCCCTGCTTCTAAAGAGGACCTCCCAATGCGCAGGGCCCGTTGTCATATTAAATGCCGCAGGAACGATCAGCGCCTTTGCACCATCATTCACCATCATCCGTGATAGTTCCGGGAATCGGAAGTCATAGCATATTGCCAGACCCATTTTCCCGAATTCGGTGTCAAATACCGTAGCTTTGCTGCCTGCCGTCAAGGTTTCGGATTCCTTGAAGTGCTGGCCCCCTTCAATAGCTATGTCGAACAGGTGCACCTTCCTGTGTTTCCCTATTTTATTCCCCTTCCTGTCAAATACATAGGAGGTATTATATACTTTGCCCTCATCGTCCTTTTCGGGCATAGATCCTGCTATCAGATAAATTCCATATTCCTTAGCCATCTCTGCAAGAAGCCTGTACCCTTCCCCGGCCTCTGGCTCTGCATATTCCAGGAAGTTAGAGGTCTTGTACGGGCAGCAGAACATTTCCGGAAGTATCGCCATGTCCGCATTGTTCTCTGCGGCTTGTTCTATAAACTCCGAAGCATTTTTTATGTTTTTCAGCTTATCAGCTTCTACATGCATCTGTATGAGCGCAACCTTTGGTTTGTTCATATTCCTTCCTCCTTCAGCAACTACACATACTATACTGTTTTTCATCACAAGCTATCTATATCATTATAAGCCTCTGATTATTATTATAGTTAACCTTGCAAACAGGTTCAAGCCCGGAAAGTGCCAGTCTTCCATCCCATCCTGCAAACCGATGCTATCCTCTCTACCCCCAAAGCTTTGCGGCCTTTTGCTCAGGCTTGCCTGAAAAAAGCATCAGTTTGAATATAATATACATTGATAGAATTCCAAACACAGGATAAAAGAAACCTATAAGCTTTCTGAACTCAAAAAAAGCTAGGGGCATGCAGCAAAAGATGACTGCAAAGCAGGTCCGTCCATAGGTCATGTGCCTATTGCTCAGCCTTCTTACCATTCCGAAGGTATTTGAAACTGCAGTAGAAAATATTTCGCACCATATACAGAAGGTCACCGCTCCCTTAATTGCCTTCCCAAAGTCTGCGGTAACAAAATTCATAGGTATCGAGTGATTGAATATCCCGGGGCTTTTTTGTATAAGGCTTATATTCAGCATAAGGGACAAGACCATAAGACCCATAGCACCCAGCAGTATTCCAGCCCTTAGAGCAGATCTGCTTTTCACTTTTTCGGGTATCGCAGATAAAACCCCTATTGACAAGAAAGTATTATAACAACAATAAAACAAGAAAAAAAATATTGGCTTAAGCACTCCGCCGTGACAATTCCCCGAAAGCTTTGAACCTATGCCCTCCATACCCCCGTTAAAAACATTTGCGGACAGCACAGTCCCAACAACTATAAAAAGCATTGGAACTATAATTGAATTGATTCTCAATATACCAGTCAGCGACTGAAGAGTTACAATAAGGGTCAAAACCGCCATGAGCACTATTCCCAATGAGCCCGGAAGCCCCAGGCTTTCGCGGAAAAGTGCGCCGCTTCCCGCAAACATAATGGAGGTCCCAATGAACAGAAAAGAAGTTAAAAGAATGTCATAAACAAGCCCTGTCCTTCTCCCCGCAGCATTATATACAAGCTCCTTATAGTTATATGATTTATTGTATTCCGCAAATCTTATGACTGCATCTGCCATAAAATAAAAAAACAGTCCCGAAAGAAAAAGGGTTATCATCCCTGCCCGTCCAAAAACGGTAAAAAACTGCATTATTTCCTGACCGGTGGCAAAACCCGCACCAACCACAGTTCCTATAAATACTGCTCCAATCTGGAACGAAAGCTTAATATCCCTAACCATGGTACTCCTTTTTTTTGTTTGTTATATATTAATATTTAAGCTTTCACAGTATTATGCCTCAAACAAAGTTCCAGTGCCGTCATTGCATATATAAGGGTCATGGGGACAAGCTCTCCGATATCTATATATTCGTCGGCGGTATGGGCGCTTTCCAGTTTGACGGGACCGAGGATTATCACAGGTATCCTGCCATAGCTACTTAACAGCCCTCAATCTGTCCAGGCCTGAAATGCCCCAACCCCTGGCTGTTTTCCTGTCACCCCCAATATCGACTTTTGGGCGGCTCTGACAAGGGGGTGCCCGGGATCCGTCTCCATAGCCTCATGAATGTATCCCCCTTCCATAAGGCTTATGTCCATTATCTTAGAATCCCCGTTAAACCTTGGATCCTCATTGTGCAGCTCATCCAGCATGTTTTGATATTCCTTTATTATGTCCTCAAACTTCTCCCCTGGTATCCATCTACGGTCTATTTGAAGGGTGCACTCCCCGGCTATAGGATGGACCCGCCTTTCAATTTCAGGGATAAGCTTTTCTTCCATCCTGGAAATGAACCTGGCAGCCTTTGAAATTGCATTGATGCCTTCCTTTTGCCTCCCTCCGTGGACAATTCCTATATCCATCTCCGTAGGCTCCCCGACTATTGCCATGTCGGCCTTCACTCCGCTTTCTTAACTAATAGAATATGACAAAGGCTGTATGTTATTGACCGATTAGAGCCCTTACATTCTTAAGGGTTATCGTCCTTGAAGTAAATTCAATAAGCCCCTCCTTCCGCATTTTATTCAGTTCCCTGCTAAGAGAGGTCCTTTGTATCCCCATTCTTTCTGCCAGATCCTTTTTTGTGTCGTTAAGCTTGATCTCTCTGCTTTTTTGAATATAATGCTCATACTTCAAAAAATCTATAATTCTCTGCCTGATCGTCTTAAAGGAAATTGTGTCGATTTTCTCTGTAAGTATGCGTGTTTTATTGGATACTACGGTCAGCAGGCCGGCTGTAAAAGCGGTGTTGTTCCTGCTCAGCTTTAATATCAGATCCCTGCCGGCTTGAAGTATAATAGTTTTTGACTCGGAAACAACAAACATGGGATAGGAATTACTGCTGGAAAACAAAAGGTTTGCCCCTAATATTTCGCCGCTGGAAAAAACGGCGACTCTCAATATGTTTCCTTCCTCATCTATTTTCTGGATAGACACTTTGCCTTCCAAAATAATGTCCATTGCCTCGCAAAGCTCATTTTGAATATGAATGAGCTGCCCTTTTTCGTATTTTTTAATGGCATACCCCGATGAGCCAAATAACCCCAAAAGCTCACCTTCCTCAAAACTTCCGAAAAGATCAATACTTAGTATTGCTTTAATATAATTCCTGATATTTATATATATTCCTCCAAATTAGTTACCAAGGTAACTTCCTTTATTTCTATTTTTGAGTATACTATAGAAAATTGAAGAATGAAAGGAGATTTATCATGTTAGAAAAAGTTTATAGTTATGCAACATCGGATATTAAAAATATTGAAAGGCTGATTGATGATGAGCCGGTATTGATCAATCACATGGTTCTTCCGAAAGGAGAAGGGCTGCCGGAGCATTATTCAAATTCAAACGTGTATATGATCATAGTGAGAGGCAATATGACAATAGGGCTTGATGACCAGGAACCCCACTTATATTCGGCAGGGCAGATAATAAACATTCCCTATAATATTAAAATGAACGTGAAGAACTTCCATGACGATGTTTTGGAGTTTTTCGTCGTAAAAGCACCTAACCCGAAAAATTACGGGGGTAAGTAGGATGGATGCCTTTACAATAGCATTCTGGGCTATTACACTGGTTTGGTTTTTAATCTCTATTGTCAAAGACAGGAAAAAAACCTTTAATGCCGTAAAAATGTCCGGCGGAATGATGAAGCATATGGCAGGAGAAATTATAGCCATACTGTTTCTGATAGGGCTGATTCTCACCTTTCTCCCTCCCGAAACCATCAAGCAATATGCGGGGCAGTCAAATTCCATTGTGACAACAGTGGTTTTCGCCCTTGTGGGATGTATCACCCTGATACCGGCCTTTGTCGCCTTTCCGCTGGCAGGCTCCCTGGTAAACGCCGGAGCAAGCATTGTGCCTGTAGTGGCATTCCTGACCACTTTGACAATGGTGGGGATAGTAACATTTCCACTTGAGAAGAAGGAGTTCGGCACCAGATTTACTGTAGTAAGAAACTCATTAAGCTTCGTGTTTGCATTAGCTATTGCATTAGTCATGGGGGTGGTACTATGAGCAATATAATGAAATTCATCAAAACAAACAGACTGCTGACTGCAGTAGCATTCCTGTATATTGCACTGTCAGTGCTTATGCCTGCCAAAGCGCTGAAATCATTTCAAAACAGCCTGTATTATATAAAAGAAATGCTGATGATAATGCCGGTGGTGCTGCTGCTGACTGCATTAATAACGGCCTGGGTCCCAAGGAAAACCATAGAAAAAAACCTTGGGGGAAATTCCGGCTTCAAGGGCTCCGTATTTTCCTTCCTTCTTGGAAGCTTTTCAGCAGGGCCCATATATGCTGCGTTTCCGGTATGTAAGGCTCTGCTTTCAAAAGGTGCAAGTATTTCCAATATAGTCATCCTTCTAAGCACCTGGGCTGTCGTCAAGGTGCCCATGCTCCTGAACGAGGCCAAATTCCTCGGACCCAAATTTATGGCGGTCAGGTGGATACTCACTGCAATATCTATTTTCCTTATGGGTTATATAACATCAAAGTTAGTTAAAAAGGAGGACCTTCCCCAGGATAATACGGCGGAAGACTCCGAAGGAGCTGTCCTTGACATTGCATCGGAGTACTGCATTGGCTGCGGCCTCTGTGCAAAAATAGCACCGGGATATTTTACAATTGAAAATAAAAAAGCAAGTGTCACTAATTACTATCTTATTGAAGAAGAAGTGAAAACCGTAAATGAAGCAATTGAAAAATGTCCGTCAAAGGCAATCAAATATACATGTTCAAGCGAGCCGAATTTAAACATCGAATGAAATTCAGATACTAGGTTCAAAGGCTATTAAAATCAATAGATATTCAATGAGTGCTTGTGTGAATTGTGCGCAAGCACTCATTGCTTTTCAGATTTCGAAATTTGTTTATTCACTATGGCAGTAATTATTGGAATCCTGACATATTCGCGCCTATATGCCTTGAGCATGAGTGCAATCCATAATATCAAGGCCGTCGGCATTATCAATATGAACACGAACCATCCTATCACCGGAATAATTGCAAGTATAAAAAACAATATTACATATATAATGGATAATAAAATTGACTGCATAGCGTGAAACCTTACAAATCTGTTGTTTTTTCCCAAAACGAAAAACGTAATGCCTGATACAAAACCAACAGTGTAGGTTAAGAGCCCTGCCACATTTTCGTCCAATCCGAAAAAGGAAGAGTTTTTATTGTTACTATTCGAGTTCATACTCAATTTTAAAACCCCCTTAATTAACAACCACATACGCAAATAATCAGAGATTTTAAGAATATTCTTGGTAGTACCTTCATATTGGTTCAAGGTTCCCGCTTCCCGTACCTGATATAATGAACCGTTGATAGCAACTTCCGTCGGATTGCAGACTCTTCCTTATCAAATCATTTCTTTCAAAGAATTCTCTTATAATAAATGTCAGCTCTCATCTGTCCATCTGTGCATTTATGAATTAATTCAAATTCAGTTTAAGATTCTCTATTTCTTCATTGATTATTCCCTTATTTGCCTTGTCTATATCTATTTTCTTAGCACTGCCTGATTTTATTGTATCTTTATTCTGTGAATCACCTTTGTCATTTTTTTCGCTGCTTGGCGCATTCTCATTACTGCCGGTTTGCTGACTGCCGGCCGGTTGCCCTGACTGCTTCGCAGCACATGCAGCCAATGCAAAGATCAAAAGTACTGTTGCTATCAAAATTAATATTCTTTTCATACCCCTTATTCCTCTCCTTGCAATCGATTGTTTCTCAAAGGAATTTGAGTGCCAGGGAAAAGGTTATCAGTTAACCGAATAAGCATAGTAACCTAATAACCTTGGAGCCTGGCACTAATATATTATCACAGCTTTTAAGGCATCGTTCCAATAAACAGTGTAGCCGAGGTTTTCCAGTACGGGTCTTAGAGGCAGTAAGGTTCGGGAATTTATAGATACGGGTGCCACATCTAGTGTTTGTTTAACTCCGTTTACATAGTAATCCTTCTTGTTTAACCACATGGAAATATTGCTGCCACCTAAATCGATTGTTATTTTTTTCTCGTCCTGAACCCATCCTACCTTTCCGCCCAGGGACTCCATTATGGCTCTTATGGGCAGCACTGTCCTGCCTTCAATTACTGCAGGCTTTGTACCGTATCCGGGATCTATTTCCTTTTCAACACCGTTTACATACATTTTGGGATTGTCCAACTGAAGTATCACTGAAATTGCGGGTATTTTCCCATCCTCTGAAACAGGAACAATGTCGCTAAGCATATCGGGGATAGCCGGTGCTTCCTGAGGTTTTACCGCTGCCGCTTTTGCATCGTATAACAATTTTACTTCGCCATCGGACAGCGCTCTGTTATAAATCCTTACCTCATCCATCATTCCATTGAAAAAAACTGTAGAATCTGCAGCTAATATACCGATAAGTAAACTTTGATTGTTGCAATATAAGCTGCTCACTCTTTCTGTTTCTGTTGAATCTGCAAAGACTCCATTTTTATAAAATTTCAAATTGCTTCCGTTCCATGTAACAGCTACATGAGTCCAGTTTTTAATATCCACTACTGTATTGGAGCTAAAATTGTTATAAGAGCTTGAGCTTTCATCTCTCAGAGACACTCCGGGTCTACGATGACCATATTCTAGGATGAGGCGATAGGGTAAATCAGAATAGCTCTCGTCTTTACATAAAATTGTCGTATAAGGGCTGTTGGTGGGATCCTCCTCCCTGTAAATCCACACCGCAAAAGTCAGGCCATCCGTCAGATCCAATGAATCGCTGTCTTTTATATCAATATAGCTTGCACCATCAAACTTAATACCTTTTCCAACCTTGGCATCAACAAAGGTCAGATTGCCTTCTGCGTTGCCGTGATTGTTCTTGCCTGAAAAATCATTGCAGTTGCCTTCAAAAGGATAATATGCCACAAGGCCGTCAGATACTACAGCTGCAGGTGTAATCTGTTGTGCTGTTGTTTCGGTCTGTGTTGATGCTAACGGTTTTCCGTCATATAATAATTTTATTTCTTCATAGGACAGTGCCCTGTTATAAATCCTCAGCTCATCCATCATTCCATCATAAATAGCCGTTGATTGATCGGTAATCATACCGATAATCAGTTCTTCATCGTTGCTGCGCAAGAAGTCTACTTCTGTTGTTTCTTTTAATCCTCCAAGAGCTCCGTTTTCATAAAACTTTATTCTGGTTCCGTCCCATGTAGTCGCCACATGAGTCCAGTTTTGAGTGTCGACTACTATTTTATTGGCGCTATAGCTCTTGCTCCAACTTCTGCTTTCATCTACTAAAGAAACCCCGGGGGTCCTATGGCCTAAAACCAGGTCAAACCTATAGGGTGATAATACGTTTCCGCCTTTATTTAAAATTGGCGTATAAGGCAGTTTAGACTCGACTTCTTCTCTGTAAATCCACACCGAAAAAGTCAGACCATCCGTCAGGTCTAAGGAGCTGCTGTCTTTTACTTCAATATAGCTTGAACCGTCAAATCTTGCAGCTTTTCCGACTTTGCCATCGGCAAAAGTAAACTTGCCTTCTTCAGTGCCGTGATTATTATTACCTGATAAATCATTGCAGTTTCCTTCAAAGGGATAATATGCCACAAGCCCTTTAGATAAATCCGCTGCGGGTTTATCTTCCTGTTGTGCAGCAGGTTCAGTCTCTTTGGGCTTTTCATCCTCTTTGGGCTTTTCATCCTCTTTGGGTTTTTCGGTCTCTTTGGGCTTTTCAGTCTCTTTCGGTTTTTCGGTCTGTGTTTCTGCCGGCGGTTTTGCTTTGACCAATTCGCTGATATCAGATGCGGATAGAGCGTAATTGTAAATCCTGAGATCATCCATCCTACCCTTGTAAATAGCCGTTGATTGGTCGGTAATCATACCGATAATCAGAGCTTCATTGTTGCATTTCAAGCAATCTGTTCCTTCTGTTTTTACTAAACCTTTGAGATCTCCGTCTATATAAAATCTTGCCTTTTCCCCATCCCATGTAACCGACAAGTGGGTCCAGCGGTTGCTTATATTTATATTATCGGAGCGGAATTCATTACTCCAACTTCTGCTTTCATCTACCAAAAAAATCCCGGGAGTCCTATGGCCTAAAACCAGGTCAAGCCTATAGGGTGATAAGACGGATCCGCCTTTATTTAAAATTGGCGTATAAGGCAGGTTAGACTTGATTTCTTCTTTATTAAGCCACATAGCAAAAGTAAAGCCCTCCGTCAGGTCCAAAGAATCGCTGTCTTTTACCTCAATATAGCTGGAACCGTCAAATCTTGCAGCTTTTCCGATTTTGCCCTCCTCAAAGGTTATATTGCCTTCCGCAGTGCCGTGATTTCCCTTTCCGGAAGAGTCTTTCAAATCTCCGTCAAAAGTATAATGTGCCACTAACTCTCCCTTGCTTTCCGCCTGTGCATCATGTATGCCATCAACGGCAAAGACGGACATAAAAACGAATATAAACAGTATGGAAAAAACAAAAATCTTTTTAAACCTCATTTTACTGACCTCCTTAAATTTTCCTTATAGAATTGCCCTTGTACGATTCATATAAATGCAATATTTTGTCTCCTCTCCTCTCCATCTGCTGCATTTCTGCGCCTGTTCTCATTAAATTCAGTGCTGTATTCATATTAAATAAATTCAAAATATTACTCAACACACGAAAGGGTTAGTTTTGAATATATTCTTATAACACCTCCTTGTTAGTTATGTAAATGATAACTGTATTCTTAGTTCACACAGAGCTTAGAGCTATTAATAAAAATAACAAAAGCATTTATGGTAAAAACCAAAATGCTTTTGTTATTTTTAATACACTTATTCAGTTTTGATTTATATTTTATCGCCGTATCTGATGAATAATTCCGGGCGGCTGTTTATCTCCAATTTTTCATAGGCGTTTCTTATATGTACTTTTGTGGTATTAAGTTTTATTTCAAGAATGTCGGCTATCTGTGGTGCCGTATATCCTTCAAGCAAAAGCTTTGTTATCTCTATTTCTCTTTTTGTCAAGACATCTAAGCAAATACTTTCAGCAGATTCTTTTTGTTTTGGTAAGGTTCCTTCATTCTTCTGTCCCGAAAGAATATCATTCTCCAGGGATATCTCATCCTCATGCAAAAGCTCCATATGCAACCGGTTAAAAAGCGGTATGAATATGAAAATTACAGATACGAACAAAAGTGATACCGCCGTCGCCAGAATGTAAAAAAGATTTCCTGTTTGATTTACAAGAAATGAGCCTGCAGCTGCAACCGCTGCTATTGATAATGCAAAAGCAAATAAAAAACCTCTTAACACCCAAATGCTTCTGTATTTTCTGCATATTGAAGCGGTTATCAGCCATTCAAGAATAGTTCCGAACTCACAGTACCCGAGAAAAATAATTCCTATATCAATAAAGTTAAATCCTGCGCTTTTTGATATCATTATCAAAACAAACCCGCATATTGCAGAAAAAAAATAAATACTTAAAAGATCCATGATTTTTAAAGACATTTTTATTATTAATATATATACCATTACGGCAGCCAAAAATTGACCTGCGTAGAAATATAAATAACTGCCGGATTCATTAAAGGATTTGTAATGAAGGACTATTACGGCAACCCCATTAAGAAACTGAACTGCAAATACAATAAGAAAAGCTCCGTACAACGCAATTACAGGCGCATGTTTATATTTTGCTTCGTATTTTATATTATAATCAACTTTTTCAAGTTTAGTGGTACATATGAAAATACTAGTCAGCAGGACAAAGGACAGAGCGTTAAAAACGTAATCTTTAATCCCGGATAGACCGAGAGATAAAGCGAACTGCATAATTGCATTTACTGCAATTATATAAACAGCAACTTGTTCCTGCTCCCTGGAAGTCAACTCATATAAAAACAAATAAAAAATACTTAATGTAAAGGCTGCTGAAAATACAGCCATTATTAAGACACCAGAAAGTGTCAAAAATGACAGCCTATTTGTTACAACAATGATAAAACCTGCAAATGTTCCAATAATCCCGAGCTTTGCCACTATAATATAATTTTCAGCCTTGCACAAAAATGTAAGTATAAGTCCGCAAATACCGTATGCTACTATATATATATTTTGAAGTTCAAGCTTGAATTGCCCGTTAATAGACAATACCCCCAGTTTTGGTCCATACCAAACAAAAAGTACCATCCACAGCATGCTTAGAACAATAAAAACCTTATTTGTTAATGTTTTCAGCTTTTTTTTGATAATCATAATAATACCCTAATAATTATTATATTTGCTTCTAATACTTACTACTTCTATATCCGAGTGAATATTCCTTTAATTTAAGACATTATTATCCTAAGAACATATTTACCCGGAGCTTGCAGTCAAGAGCAGAAAAGAACAAATGCGGCTTCGCTGCATTTGCCCATGACGGGCGCACCAATGAAAAATATCGGCATAGCTTTTATATGCCGATATTTTTATTATTCTGTTTTTTCACTAACTATACATTTTCCATAATTCATAGAATAAGTCAAAGGCTATATGCTGATGGTCTCTATCCGAATCTTTCTTCTATAAGCCCGGCAAGGCTCTTTGCCTCTTCCTCCAACACAGCCTTGTTTTCCCCCTCAAGCATTATCCTTACCAGGGGTTCCGTTCCTGAAGGCCTGATAAGCACCCTGCCCCTGCCCTTAAATCTTAACTCCAGCTTTCTAATCTCATCTGAAATATCCTGATCCTCAAGATATCTTTCCTTGTTTTCATTTTTTACTTTTGCATTAACCAGCACTTGAGGGAGTTCTTTCATAACCGCTGCAATATCTGATAGCTTCCTTCCGGTTTCTTTGATAACCGACAACAGCTGAAGGGCTGTCAAAATCCCATCTCCTGTGGTATTAAGGTCCAGCAGAATTATGTGACCGGATTGCTCTCCCCCGACATTAAAATCATTTGCCATCATCTCTTCCAGTACATACCTGTCTCCCACATTGGCCCTTATAAGGCTGCATTTCTCGCGCTTCATCGCTATATCAAGCCCCATATTGCTCATAACAGTCCCAACCACTGTGTCCTTTTTCAATATTCCCTTTTCTTTAAAATGCTTCGCAAATATAGCAAGTACATGGTCCCCGTTTATTATTCTTCCCCTGTTGTCAACTGCAATAAGCCTGTCGGCATCTCCATCAAAAGCCAGCCCTATATGGGCCCCGGACTCCACCACAAGCTTCTGCAAGCCTTCAGGATGTGTTGAGCCGCAATTAACATTTATGTTTTTCCCGTCCGGCTTATTGTTTATAACCGTGATTTCTGCTCCAAGGTCGGCCAGCACAGAAGGTGCCGCTATGTATGAGGCCCCATTTGCGCAGTCTACTGCGATCTTCAGACCTCTAAGGTTGACATCTATGGTCTTTTTAAGAAAATCAATATAACCATGCACCGCATTGTCAATCTCTATCTTCCTGCCAATTTCCGCTCCAATAGGGTTTGCAGCAGCATTTTTCGGATCCAAAAGCAGGCTCTCGATTCTGTCCTCTAACTGATCCGACAGCTTATAGCCTGTGCTGTTAAAAAACTTTATTCCGTTGTATTCAAATGGATTATGAGACGCCGAAATCATGATCCCCGCATCTAAGCCCATGTGCCTTGTAAGATACGCCACTGCAGGGGTCGGTTGAACCCCCAATACCACAGCTTCGGCCCCCATTGAGCATATACCTGCAACAAGAGCGGCTTCAAGCATATCCCCCGACACCCTGGTGTCTTTTCCTATTGCAATTTTGGGTTTGTGACGGGTTTCCTCAGTCAAAACATATGCGCCTATTCTTCCGAGGTTGAAAGCCAAGGCTGAATCCAGCTCCTTGTTGGCTATTCCTCTGACTCCATCAGTACCAAATAAGCGACCCACAATAAGACCCCTTTCAATAATTAGTCTATATGTTTCGTGTAATTAGTATAATAGCACAACGACTTCATTTATTCAATTCTAAGATCTGACGG
>CAYURW010000003.1:50437-51977 GCA_964447145.1 uncultured Clostridiaceae bacterium | reverse complement strand
TGTAATTAGTATAATAGCACAACGACTTCATTTATTCAATTCTAAGATCTGACGGTGACTGTCTCCCTCCACCTAAGTGATATAGTTTGCTAACCGGTTCCATTCGTTCGCACATTTAAGAAAATTCGCCTATGTTTTGTACAGAAAAACAAGCGCTGTCCCTTGCGGTACAACGCCTTTGTTTTGTTATTACATATTCTCTGGGGTATCTATACCCACCAGTCCCAGACCTGTCTTTATAACTATCCCAACTGCCTTTGTAAGCTGCAACCTTGCATTCTTAACATTATCCTCTGCATTCAAAATAGGATGGGTATTGTAGAACTTGTTATAGGCCTTGGCTATTTCGGTTATACTGCGAATAACCACAAAGGGTTCATACCTATCAACCGCTTCCTTGATTGAGTCCTTAAAAGCCCCTAAGAGCCTTACCATCTGGAATTCATCCTCAGTGGTCAAATAGCCCAGATCCACCGTGGCAGGTATATTTCCCGCCTTTTTTAATATACTTTTGCCTCTTACATAAGTATACTGAATATAAGGACCCGAATCCCCGTCAAAATTCAAGGCTTCCTCCCAGGTAAAAACGACATCCTTTTCTCTGTTATTCTTCAAGAAGGTATAAAGCAACGCCCCCATACCGACCTTCTTTGCAACATCCTTCTTGTTTTCCAGATTTGGATTCTTATTCTCTATGATTTCAAGAGTCTTATGGATAGCTTCATCAATTACATCCTTTGCGAATACAACATCCCCCTTGCGGGTTGAAAGTTTTTTGTCTGCAAATTTTACAAGGCCATGGCCTATATGAACACAATCCTTTGACCAATCAAGGCCCATAAGCCCCAGGGTGCTGAAAATCTGACTGAAATGCAGCGACTGGGTCCCTCCCACTACATATATGTTTTTGTAAAAGTCATAGGCCCTCTTCCTATAGATGGCCGCAGCCAGATCCCTGGTAGCATATATAGTTGCCCCGTCAGACTTCAGTATCAATATGGGAGGCAGCCCGAACCCTCCGAGATCAACAATTTTTGCGCCTTCGCTGTCCTTAAGCAGCCCTTTGTCCTTAAGCATATGAACGACCTCATCCATTTTGTCGCTGTAAAAGCTTTCCCCCGCATAGGAATCAAACTTGACATTCAATGTCTCATACAGCTTGTTAAACTCTCTGAGGCTTAAGTCTTTAAACTTCTGCCAGAGCATGGTCACCTCGGGATCCCCTTCCTCCAGCTTCTTAAAATAAGCCCTGGCCTCATTTTCAAGGTTAGGATCCTTTTCTGCTTCTTCATGGAATTTGACATATATTCTAAAGAGCTCATTTATCGGATCCTCTTCGAGGGCTTCTTCATTCACCCACCTCTTATATGCAGATATCTGTTTCCCGAATTGGGTTCCCCAATCCCCAAGATGGTTTATTCTTATTGTATTATAGCCAGAATGCTTATATACCTTCTCAAGGGCGCTGCCCAGCATTGTATTGAACAGGTGCCCTACATGAAAAGGTTTTGCCACATTTACTGATGAAAACTCAACAATT
>CAYURW010000003.1:36479-50427 GCA_964447145.1 uncultured Clostridiaceae bacterium | reverse complement strand
CTCTTCCGAGCTACCGAAATTTCCGCCCTTGTCAAGAATTTCTTCAATCATCTGTTTTATGTATTCCTTCTTATTTACAAAAAAGTTCAGATATGCCCCGGCAGCCTCAGCCTTTTCAACTATGGAGCCAGGCTGGACCTTCCCTGATAGCTCAGCTGCAATCATGCCGGGAGATTTTCTCATAATTTTTGCCAGCTGGAAGCAGGGGAAAGCATAGTCTCCCATATTTGTCTGTGGTGGAATTTCAATAAGCCCCATAACATTGTCAAATTCCATATCCACCATTTCACTTATTTTTCTCGCTATTTCCGCTTTAAAATCCATACATACCCCTCCGATACCATTATTGTGTGTTATTTGACAAAACCCCGTCCCAATGAAGAGACGGGGTTACCGCGTTACCACTCTAATTAGCCTGTAAGGCTCCCTCAAGTCTTTACCGCAGACATACGTCCGGTTTACTTGAAGCATATGCTTTTTTGACCGGAATCTCTCCGGCTCTTTTCATGGAATGCTGCTACCGGGCTTCCACCTTGCTACGGTTCTCTAAAAGCAACAATACCCACTAATTTTCCGGATCATTGATAATTATTAATATTTATATTATATTCTATTCAATTATGCGGAAATAGTCAATAGCCGAAAAATTCATGTTACTGCCGAGTAAACGTTGGCTATTTTCTCTAAAAAAGGGGATGTGTTATGACACATCCCCCTTAGGATCATTCTATACAGGCCGCCCCTTTTACGAGGGCTTCCTTATTAAGAGGAATAACCTGTGCCTTTTTGCCGCTGAATATTTCGGTTATTATTTCCATTATTGAATCTTCTTTTGTAGCCCCTGATGCTTTGAGATATGCTCCCAGCATTACAATGTTTCTTACTATTTTGCTTAATCCCAATTCATCCGCTATATCATTTGCAGGCACATAGTACACCTTAATATCATTCCTTGTGGACTTTCTGTCTATTAAGGAGCTGTTTATGAAAAGCATACCCCCCGGAACCACATCCGCCTCAAACTTGTCCAGGGACGGCTTGTTCATTACGATTGCTGCCGTAGCCTCAGTCACTATGGGTGCACCTATAGGTTCCTCAGATACTATTACACTGCAGTTTGCAGTACCTCCACGCATTTCAGGACCGTATGAAGGCAGCCATGACACATTTTTCCCTTCTCTGAGAGCTGCTTCAACAAGTATTTTTCCCATGGCCATAACCCCCTGGCCGCCAAAACCTGCCATTATAACTTCATGTGTCATTATTTCACCTCCTCAGTATTTCTGAAATTTTCTATGGGATAATAAGGTATCATGTTTTCCTGAAGCCATTTTATTGATTCAACAGGGGTCTTTCCCCAGTTAGTCGGGCAGGTTGAAAGTACTTCAACAATTGAAAAGCCTTTCCCCTCCATCTGAGCCTGGAAGGCTTTCTTTATTGCTTTCTTAGCCTGTATAATATGTTTTACATCATGTACAGACACTCTTTCAACAAATACTGCACCGGGAATGGTTGCCAGCATTTCACATACTCTAAGGGGTGCGCCTGCATGGTTTTCATCCCTTCCGTAAGGAGCCGTGGTTGCCTTCTGGCCTACAAGGGTAGTGGGAGCCATCTGCCCGCCGGTCATACCGTATATTGCATTATTTACAAATATTGTGGTTATTTTTTCGCCTCTCATTGCTGCATGCACAATCTCGGCAGAACCTATTGATGCCAGATCGCCGTCTCCCTGGTAAGTAAACACTGCTGATTTTGGGTAGACTCTTTTTATGCCGGTCGCAGCTGCCGGAGCCCTTCCGTGTGCTGCCTCCTGCATGTCGCAGTTAAAATAATCATATGCAAAAACAGCGCATCCGACAGGAGCCACTCCGACTGCATCGTCAAGCAGATTAAGCTCTTCAAGAACTTCTGCCACAAGCCTGTGTATTATCCCATGAGTGCAGCCGGGACAATAGTGGAAAGGCTTATCTGTAAGTCCCCTGGTCTTTTCGAATACAACAGCCATTATTTTGCACCCCCTAATATCTTTTTGGCTTCTTCGGCAATAGCCTTGGGAGTCGGGAACATGCCGCCTGTTCTCCCATAGAAATAAACAGGTTTCTTTCCATTTACAGACAGCTTGACGTCTTCGACCATCTGGCCCATGCTCATCTCCACTGTTAAGAAAGCCTTCACGCTATCTTTTTCAGCAGCCTTTTCAAAAGTCTTTCCAGGGAACGGCCATAGGGTGATTGGTCTTATCAGCCCTGCCTTTATCCCTTCCTTTGCCAGCGAATTTATTGCGTTTTTGACTATTCTTGCCGTCGTTCCATATGCGGCAAAGACTATTTCCGCACCATCAAGATTATATTCCTCAACCTGAATCTCATTTTTCTCTATTTCTGCATATTTTTTGAATATATTAAAATTATGTCTTTCACAATCATCAGGATTAATAAACAGAGAGTTTATGACATTAGGCTTCCTTTTTCCTTTTGTACCCACGGTAGCCCATGTCTTTTCAGGTAGATTCCTTTTCTTTACTTCGGTAAATTCTACTGGTTCCATCATTTGCCCAATCATTCCGTCTCCGAGGACCAAAACCGGATTCCTGTACTGGTCAGCAATGTCAAAGGCCTGCTGGACCAAATCCACCGCTTCCTGTACAGAGGAGGGTGCAAGCACTACCAATCTGTAATCCCCATGGCCTCCCCCCTTGCAGGACTGGAAGTAGTCGGACTGAGCCGGCTGAATGCCGCCAAGACCCGGGCCCCCTCTTACCATATTTACTATTACACAGGGCAGCTCGGAACCGGCAATATATGTTATGCCCTCCTGCTTCAGGCTTATTCCCGGGCTTGATGAAGATGTCATTACCCTTGCACCTGCACCTGCCGCTCCATATACCATATTGATTGCGGCTACTTCCGATTCCGCCTGAAGGAAGCATCCGCCGATCTGCGGCATTTTCATAGCCATGTACTCAGGTATCTCGTTCTGCGGTGTTATAGGATAGCCGAAGAAAAATCTGCAGCCTGCTCTGATAGCTGCTTCAGCTACAGCCTCGTTGCCTTTCCATAATTCCTTTGCCATTTAAGCTTATACCTCCTTTTTTTACCTTTCTACTGTTATTACAACATCAGGACATATTCTTGCACAGGATGCACATCCGGTGCACTTGTCCATTTCTTTGACTGTTGCCGGATAATACCCTTTTGCATTGATTCTTTCCTTGTCCATAACAACTATTTTGACCGGACATACTGTGGTGCACAGCTCACAGCCTTTGCATCTGTTTTCGTCAAAAGTCACCTTAGCCATTATTTAACCTCCTTATAAATTTGTATTAGCAAAAGTTAATACTCCCAGGGCTTTTTCATATAAATGTCTATTGGCAGCACCTCACCCCGGAGTCCTTTTGGAAGCATATCAACCAATCTTTTATCAACGACCACATACTTTAATGGAAGACCCAAAGCCACAGAGACATTTTCGCACAGCTTTTGCCCCTTCATTACCTCTTCCGCAGTAGTATTGCCGCAGAGATGGGTATTGTTGACCAGTGCAGTGACCTTCTGCAGGGAGCTTTGTTCAATGGATCTCAGATAGCTTACTGCCCCATCCACGGTATTTGTCTGATGCCTGTTGGCATTCAGTACGAAAAGCATATCATAGGGCTCTCTGTCAAAATATTCATGATATCTTGCCAGTGCCCTTGCCCCTGCCATATCTCCCCCCACATCCAATACGGCCTCATAGGAAGTATCCTGAAGGACTGAATATATTTCAGGCGAAAGGGCAGGTAAGTCCCCATGCATTCCTTTTATGGAAGAAGCAATAACTCTTATGCCCTTTTCAACAAAAAGGGGCTCGATCTCCCTTGACCGGAAGTAAGGATTTACTATGTCCAGGTCTACTATTGCAGTCTTCTTTCCTAGTGCAGCAAGCCCAAAGGCATAGTTCACCGCAAATTCCGTTTTTCCGCTTCCATAATGTCCCGTTATTATTCGGATCCTTTTATCGTTAAACATAAAATCACCCAATCATAAGCAGCAGACTATAGCTTATGGCTCATTACCATTTCCTGCCGCTATTTATCTGTATTCCTTTGCCGCCGTTTCATTGCGAAGCACCCTTAAGCCACCCTCGGCAAGAGCTGTCATTTCATCCTCTCCGGGATATATTCTTACATCCCCGATAAATTCCACCCTTTCTTTTATCCAACCCGTCAGATATTTGTCATAGGCAAGGCCGCCTGTAATGCAAATTGCATCAACCTTTCCTTCCAGAACCGCTGCACAAGCCCCTATCTCCTTGGCTATCTGATATGCCATTGCCTTATAGATCAGCTCCGCTTTTTTGTCTCCGGCATCTATTCTTCTTACGACCTCCTTGCCGTCATTTGTTCCAAGATGCGCAACAAGCCCTCCCTTCCCCGTGATCTTCTTTTTCATTTCGTCCAATGTGTATTTGCCTGAATAGCAAAGGCTCATCAGCCCGCTTATCGGCACTCCTCCTGATCTTTCAGGTGAAAAAGGCCCTTCACCGTCAAGGGCGTTGTTTATATCCACTACCTTTCCCTTTTTATGGGCTCCCACAGATATTCCGCCCCCCAGGTGTGCAATTATCAGGTTCAAATCTTCATATTTCCGGTTTAATTCCGCTGCTGCCCTTAATGCAACGGCTTTTTGGTTCAGTGCATGAAATATGCTTATTCTCTTTATTTCGGGCATCCCGGAGATCCGCGCCACCTCGTCCATTTCATCAACTACCACCGGATCAACGATATATGCGGGTATTCCAAGGTGGGAAGCTATTTCATCGGCAATAACGGCTCCAAGGTTTGATGCGTGCTGTCCCATAGGGGCATACTTTATATCTTCAAGCATTTTAGAATTTACGGTATAAGTGCCCCCTTCCATAGGTTTCAGCAGCCCTCCCCTTCCGACAACAGCACTGAGCCTGGTAATATTTATACCATTGGTATTCAATGTGTCAAGGATTACATTCTTTCTGAATTCATACTGGTCAATTATGGTGGCATAGGGAGCAAGTTCCTCATTGGAATGCCTGAGAGTTTGTTCCAGCACGGGTTTCTCGTTGTCAAAAACAGCAATTTTGGTTGAGGTGGAACCCGGATTAATAATCAGTAACCTAAATACTTCCTGCATAACTATCCTCCTAAAACATGTTAATGCTAATTTCTATCCGCCATTAGAGTTGCGACTGCAATAGAGTTCAGCTTGGCTTCATCCGAGTCGGAGCGGGAATTCAATACTACGGGAGCCCTCGCCCCTACTATTATTCCGGCGCTCTTGGCCCCTGCAAAGTATACCATTGATTTGTACAAAATGTTTCCTGCCTCTATATAGGGAACCATCAAAATTTCTGCATTTCCTGCGACAGGATGCGTCAATCCTTTATGTCTTGCCGCTTCGCCGGAAATTGCGATATCCAGTGCAAAAGGACCTCCCAGGGTGCATCCTTTTATCTCTCCTGATTCGTTCATTTTGACAAGCTCCGCAGCATCTACAGTAGCCTGCATTTTGGGGTTTACCTTCTCTACTGCCGCCAGTATCGCAACCTTTGGATTATTGTTGCCCAGAGCATTTGCTACCTGCACTGCGTTTTGGATTATCTGCTTTTTTTGCAAAAGATTCGGCGCCAAATTCATAGCGGCATCCGTTACATAAAGAAGCCTGTCATAGCCGGCCACGGTAAACACCGCAAGGTGAGAAAGGACATTGCCCGTCCTAAGCCCTATCTTTTCATCAAGCACTGCTTTCAGCACCATGGAAGTATCCACAAGGCCCTTCATCAAAACATGGGCCTTACCCCCCGAAACAAGTTCAACCGCCTTCCTGCATGCCTCATTTTTGTCTTTTACATCCAGTACTTCACATTTGTTGATGTCTATGCCGCAATCCTTTGAAACCTTAAAAATTTCGTCCTTGTTTCCTATGAGTATGGAATTTGCAATACCAAGCTTTCCCGCCATATTCACCGCACTGAGGACCTCTTCGTCCTGGGCTGCTGCGACCGCCATTGTTTTTGGGCCTCTCTCCCTGGCGGTCTTAATAATGCCATCAAAATCTTTCATTGCTATAATACCTCATCTTCATATATCTTTGCTTTTTCTTCACCCTTAAGAACCCTGTCGGCGCCTTCAGCCAATGCCTGCATTTCGAACTCGCCGGCATATATTTTTACTGGTCCGATGAATCCTACCCTGCGGATGATCCTCTCGCATAGAAGTTCGGAATATGCAAGTCCTCCCGTAAGAATAATCCCATCGACCTTTCCCATAAGTACTGCCGCCATTGCTCCGATCTCCTTGGCAATCTGGTATGTCATGGCATCAAATATCAAATCTGCGTTTTTGTCTCCGCCTTCTATCATGGTTACGACTTCCCTGGCATCATTAGTGCCGAGGTATCCCACCAGTCCCGCCTTTCCTACAGTCTTTTTCTTCATGTCGGAAAGCGTGTGCTTTCCGGAATAGCACATTCTCATAATATCACCCACAGGCACTCCTCCTGCCCGTTCCGGTGAAAATGGGCCTGCGTCTTTAGCATTGTTTGTGTCAACTATTCTTCCCTTCAGCAAGGGAGCAATCGATATACCGCCGCCAAGATGAGCCGCAATAAGGTTGATATCCTTTATATCCCTGCCCATGTCCTTTGCGGCTTTTCTTGCAACAGCCTTAATGTTTAGTGCATGTACCAGCGACTTCCTCGGCAAATCAGGCATACCGGAAATTCTCGCTATATCATCGAATTCATCCACTGCAACAGGGTCCACAATAAAAGAGGGTATCCCCTCCGGATCTGCTATCCCCTTTGCAATTATCCCCCCCAGGTTAGATGCATGTTCCCCCTGCACACCGATATTAAGATCCTCTATCATTGCATCGGTTACTTTGTAAGTCCCACCGGGCATTGATCTCAGTAGCCCTCCTCTCCCAACCACCGCCGCCAGCTGTCCTGTACCAATGTCTATTTCCTTTAACCAGTCATGGATCATCTTCTCCCTATACTTGTACTGATCCGTAATTTTTGAAAACTCTGCCAACTCCTCAGCAGAATGGCTGAGGTTTTTCTGAACAAAGTTATTCCCTTCCTTAAAAATTGCAACCTTTGTTGAGGTTGAACCGGGGTTGATTGCTAAAATATATTCTCTTCCCACTGATTCACAGCTCCTTATGCATTTTCTTGCATTATACTTAAGCAAATAATGTGCCACAATTTCCGCCAAAAAAATGCAAAAATCTATATTCCAGCCACGCCGGCTAAAATATAGATTAAAGGGGATCCGAAACTCATATTTTTTTTCTAATAAAGTGCAGTATCCAATGTATTTTTTGCAATTTAGTGGTCAAAGACGCATATTTGCAAAATACTGCATGCAATAAGTTGCAAATGTATTGATATGTTGCAATTTATTGCATACCATATTCCTCCAGTTTGTAATACAGATTCCTAAGGGAAATATTCAAAAGCTTTGCTGCTTTCGTCTTATTGTTTTCACATTGCTTCATGACTCGCTCGATATGGGTCCTTTCGGCCACCTCAACTGCATTTTTAAGAGTCATAAACACTTCTTCGGAAATTTCACCCTCTACCGGGACCCTGTTATCCTCCTCTATCAGTCTTTCAAAACGGGGCAGGTGGCTTTCCCTTATAATTCCCTCATTAACTTTCATATTGATTATTGAGCGGCCTATTATGTTCTCCAGTTCCCGAACATTTCCGGGCCAGTCGTATTCCTTCAGCTTATCGACAGCCTCCTGGGAGATTTCTCTGACATTGCGGCCATAATGCTGGTTAAATTTTTTTATAAAGAAAGTCGAAAGCTCATAAATATCCTCTTTCCTGGATCTTAAAGGGGGGATCTCTATCGGAAGAACATTCAGCCTGTAATACAGATCGGCCCTGAATTTCCCGCTTTTGATACCTGCTTCAAGATCCATATTGGTAGCGGCTATCACCCTGACGTCCAGGCTTATGGTTTTTGTGCCGCCAACTCTTGTGGCCTCTTTCTCCTGAAGCACCCTGAGAAGCTTTGATTGGGTACCTGTTGATATCCCTCCAATTTCATCAAGAAATATGGTACCCCCCTGGGCTTCTTCAAAAAGTCCCTTTCTTCCTCCTTTTTTTGCCCCCGTAAAAGCCCCTTCCTCATATCCGAACAGCTCGGATTCCAAGAGGGTCTCCGGTATTGCAGAACAATTCACTCTGACAAATTTCCTGTATTTTCTCTCACTTGCATTGTGAATAGAATGGGCAAATATTTCTTTGCCCGTCCCGCTTTCACCTCTCAACAGCACAGTTATCGGAATTTCAGCTACTTTTTTTGCCTTGTCTATTACTTTGAGGAGCTCCGAATCGTTCCCTATTATATCCTCAAAGGTATATTTTGCCTCCAGGCTCCTTATTATATTCTTGGCATTTTTTAATTCATCTGAAAGCTTGGTTATTTCGGACATATCATGAATGACCCCGACGCTGCCCCTAAGTTCTCCGTCCACTATAATAGGAGCTGCATTCACCAGTACTTCCTTACGGGTAGGCCCTACCTTCATCAGGGCACCCTTGACGGGCATTTTTGTCTTGATTACCTGCATGTGAATGCTTTCTCCTTCAGCGATATCAACGGTAGCAGGCCTCCCTATTATATCTTTTTCCGACAGCCCGGTTATTCTGGTATAGGCAGGGTTTATCAATACCCCCAGCCCGTTTTGGTCTACAACGGATATAGCGTCCTGGGTAGCGTTGATGATTGCTTCCAGCATGCTCTGCACTTCTTTCAAATTTGTGATTTTCTCCGCAAGCCTGATGACCTCGGTAATATCCCTGAATACCGCAACTGCTCCGATTATCTTCCCCTTTTTATCCCTGATTGGCATCCTGTTGGTAATTATTTTAATATTCCCAAGATCCTGCTGCCTGTCCAGCTCCGAATCCCCGGTCTGAAGCACATAGGGCAGTCTTGTATCCTTTATTACATCAGCAACATATTTCCCCAAGGTATCTTTGGCATCAATCCCTGTAAGCTTTTCCGCCGCCTTGTTAAAAAGAGTTATTGTTCCTTTTGCGTCAACCACCATAATTGCGTCATGGGTGGAATCCATTATTAATTTTATATCATTTTCCATAAAGCAACCTACCCCCATAAGTCCTATGCCATTTATACAGGCTTGTACGATTCTATTATTTTTTCCGCTGCTTTTATACCGTCCGCTGCCGCACTCATTATTCCTCCCGCATAGCCTGCCCCTTCTCCAATAGGGTAGAAATTTCCCGTGGACTCGCTTTCCATATTTTCATTCCTGACTATCCTTAAGGGCGCTGATGTCCTTGTTTCAACCCCGGTCAATATTGCATCACCGGAAGCAAACCCTTTAATTTTTCTGTCAAAACTCATCAGTGCCTCCTTTATGGAGGATGTCACATATTCAGGCAGGCACATATGAAGGTCTGTGAGCCTTACCCCGGGAGCATAGCTTGGCTTTACCCTGCCTATTGACTGTGATGCTCTTCCCTTAAGAAAATCCCCCGCTAGCTGTGCCGGTGCATAAAAATTGTCCCCCCCCAGTTTAAAAGCTTTGCCCTCCCAGATCCTCTGAAATTCGACCCCTGACAGAGGATGCCCATGACCAAAGTCTTCGGGGAATACCGAGACGACCAGGGCACTGTTTGCATTGTCCCCATCCCTTTTATATTCGCTCATTCCGTTAGTGACAAGCATTCCCTGTTCGGAAGCAGCCGCTGCGACCCGGCCTCCCGGGCACATGCAAAAGCTGTATACGCCCCTTCCCGTCTTGCTGCTCCTGTCTGAAAGCATATAATCCGCCGCCCCAAGCATCGGGTGCCCCGCAAAGCTCCCGTATTGAGCTTCATTGATCATGCTTTGGCGGTGCTCGATCCTGACTCCGATTGAGAAAGGCTTTGGTATAATTTCAACTCCTTTTTTATGAAGCATTTCGTAAGTATCCCTCGCACTATGGCCTAAGGCTGCTATTATTACATTGGATTCAACTATTTCGCTGCCGTTTATGACAACGGCTCCTGCCTTGCCATCCTTGATTAGGAGCTCTGTGACCCTGCAAAAGAATCTCATCTCTCCCCCAAGCATTGTTATTCTTTTTCTTACATTCTTTACTACAGTTTTCAGCATGTCGGTCCCGACATGGGGCTTGCTAAGGTACAGTATTTCTTCGGGAGCTCCGCATTCCACAAATATATTCAGTATTTCCCTAATCCTTCTGTCCTTTATCCTTGTTGTAAGCTTTCCGTCAGAAAAAGTCCCTGCTCCGCCTTCTCCAAACTGTATGTTTGAATCCCCGTCAAGGACTCCATACCTAAAAAAAGCCTCAACAGCTTCGGACCTTTTGTCCACATCGCCGCCTCTTTCCAATATAAGGGGCCTGTATCCGTGCCGGGCTAAAATTAGACCGGCAAACAATCCTGCCGGTCCGCTGCCTATTACAATTGGCCTGTTATTTATTTGCCTGTCCCCATAAACAGGCTCTTTTGCAGTCTCAAATTCCCCACATCCGTCAATAATATTTACATCCCGGATCTTTCCAAAACGTCCCTTATTACCTGTATCCTCACCAATTTCTGCCTCGGCAGAATAAATCAGCAGTATTCTGCCCTTATCCCTTGCGTCAACAGACTTTTTTATTATCCTTAAATTGGATATATCCGCCTCGCTTATCCCAAGCCTCCCGGAGACAAGGGATCTAACAGCGTCAATGTCCCCTGAAAAAGGGAAATCCCTTATTGGCTGTGCCAGATTGTTAATCTCCAGGCGCATTTGATCATCTCCTGTATATTTGCATTCTCCACATCATAAACGATATCAAGGATCCGCTCTTTTCAGGATCACAGACACCTGCTGCGGAGAGATTCCCACTATTTCGACACCCTTAGGGGCCTCCCATGCTATATTCAATACATTGGAGCCTTCAACCCCATTAGCAAGGTCAACATAGAACCTCACCCCATTGGAAGCATCATTAAGCCGGCTTTCCGCCCCTTTAAGGGTCACTTTTACAGGGCCTTGAATACTGTCTAATTTTAAGCCCCCGGGAAGATGTTCATATCCAATGTTCTCAACAATGATTTCATTTGTTTTGATATTTTCAATTTTAATGGTCAGAGTGATTTTCTCATTGGAATTAACAACTTCAACTCCCTCCGGAATTGTCAGCTTTATTTCTTTTATTATATCCTTTGTTCCCTCAATATTGACAGTTTCGGTTTTTAGTGATTCAATGTCATCCAGAAACTGTTGTTTCCCTGTGATGAGAATCTCTTCGGGCTGCACCGAAACACTGCTTGCCACATATCCCGGAGAAGGCTGCCCTGTCAGACTCAGCTCCATGCCGACACGCTTTGTATTCTCAATGGGAATGCTGACTTCCATATTGCCGGGTTCGACGGTTACATCGGTTATGTCTTTGCCGCTTTCGTCCATTACTCTTACCGGAAGAATCCTTTTCACCCCGGCACTTGCCCCCGCAATGTCAACGTCAACCCTTACACTTTTGATTTTATTTATTTTTGATTCCGGCCCGGTAATGACAACCTCATTGGGAACCATTACGGGAGCCATCGCCGCCAGCCCATAGTATGGATTGCCGGTAATGTTCAGCCGGATGCTTTTTTGAACGCTTATTTTTGCTTCCAGAAGCACCTTCAGGCTCTCCATGGATTTTGAAATAATATCCACCCCTTCAGGTATGCCCCCTATATTGATCTTAAGGAAATTTTCTCCCTTTAGATTATGTCCCTCCAAGTCAGCATAGGCTTCTATCGTATTTTCGTTCAGCTTATCCAGAGTATTCTTTTTGCCTTTCATCCTCAAGGCCAGCTTGTAATTTGTAGTATCGTCAGCAAGTACCATGCTATTTTTCTCAAGGAAAACAGAATTTATGAGCTTTACGGGAATTATTATATCTTTGGTTATTTCCGGATTCTGCTCTGTTATGACATATACCCACACAAGTAATGCCAGCATGACAGATAATATTCTTACTGTGATATCCTTGTTTAACAATTTATCCTTCATCCCTGGCACCCCGCTTCATCCATACCGGATGTTTGCTTTCCTTTGACTTTATGCTGTTTTTGATTATTTCTTTAAGGGATTTGGTATCCAGGTACCTGGACAAGCGCCCCATTTTTGTAAAGGATATGACTCCGGTCTCTTCAGACACTATTATTACCATTGAATCTGAAATCTCGGTTATTCCTATTGCCGCCCTATGCCTTGTGCCAAGCTCCTTGCTCAGGTTCTGACTCTGGGTGAGGGGAAGAAAGCAGCCGGCTGCAGCGATTCTGTTCCTTCTGATTATTACGGCACCATCATGAAGAGGAGTGTTGGGAACAAACAAATTCACCAGCAGTTCGTTTGTTACCAGGGAATCTAATTTTGTTCCTGTTTCTATGTATTCATTTAAACCGGTTTCCTGTTCTATTACTATTATCGCTCCCGTCCTGGTCTTAGAAAGGTGTGAAACGGCAGCTCCTATTTCATCCATCATACTGTCCATTTCCTTGTCAAGGAGTTCGCTTTTAACAAAAAATCTGCCCCTCCCAATGTGTTCAAGGGCACGCCTAAGTTCCGGCTGAAAAATAATCATTATTGCAATAACACCTACTGTCATTGCATTTTTTAACAGCCAGTAAACCGTATGAAGGCCTAATACCTCACTGAGCTTGGTAGCGACGATCAGCATCGTAATGCCCTTGATCAGCTGTTCGGCTCTTGTCTCTTTAATTAATTTCATCGCTTTATAAATAATAAAGGCTATAATTCCGATATCCACATATGTATTCCATGTCCGGAGATACGGGAGCAGCTCTTTAAGCTCATTCAACTTAATGCACCTCTTGAAATGCAATTTTTTTCATACTATAATTATATAATAGTTTTAGGGTTTATTAAATTACAAATATGTTTCAAATTTCTAGAAAAACATGTGTATCACATATTGATCCGTCAGAACAAATATACCTAATGCAAATACATAATAAGCAAAGTATTTCATACTGCCCCTCTTTATGAGAAAGATCATGAATCTTACAGAAAAATACCCTGTCACAGCTGCCGCAATAGTCCCTGCAATTATCGGAGCACTGCCGGTTTTTCCGCCCCCGGCCTCAATTATATCCTTGAACTGAAACAAGGCCCCACCCAATATTGCCGGTATCGAAAGCAGAAATGAAAACTTCGCAGCAAACTCCCTATCCAGATTCCTAAGCAAAGCCCCTGAAATAGTAAGTCCCGATCTTGAAATTGCGGGCATAATAGCCACTCCCTGCATAACTCCTATGAAGGCTGCATCCAGATAAGAGGTTTCTTCCCCATGCTTCCTTCCTGTGCCAAGCCTTTCTGCAAAAAGTATAACAAGTCCGGTAACAATAAACTCTATCCCCAGTGTGCTTCCGCTTCTGAACATCTCCTCAAAAAAATCCTTAAACATTATCCCTATTATTGCAGTAGGTATGGTTCCCGCCAAAAGCAGCCATGTAAGCCTCTGAAAGGGTTTTTTAAGAAGCAGCCATATATCTTTTCGAAGCACTGTTATCAAAGCTGCCAGAGTTCCTACATGCAGCATGGTATCAAACACCAGGGTAGGCTCGTTTATTCCGAATATCTTCTGCAGAAGCACCAGATGCCCCGAGCTGCTTATGGGCAAAAATTCGGTGAGCCCTTGAACCAACCCCAGTATTATTGCCTGAATTATATTCATCCCGCCCCCTCCAATCTAAACATATCTATAATTATGTTACATTTTCGGCCCTCTTTCAATAAACCGTCGGAAGCACTGCAAATAGTTCAAAAGTCCCATAGCCCCGGTCATTGTTCATCTTTGCCGCTTCCCATTCCAAAAAAGCTCTTTATCGGCCTTAAGGAGTATTTTACAGCAAAACCGACAAACAACCCTGTAACTACT
>CAYURW010000003.1:10869-36469 GCA_964447145.1 uncultured Clostridiaceae bacterium | reverse complement strand
AATAGAAAAGCCTTGGGTTTTGTACAATAAGGCTTGCAACCGATAACTGCCCTATGTTGTGAAATATGGCACCAACTATGCTTATAGCCGGTAAGCTGAACAAATGGCCATATTTCTTGTATAATAAAGACATTGCCGCAGCACTTGCAATGCCCCCTGCAATGCTGTAAATAAAGGACGAAATCCCCCCGCCGAATACAGAGCCCAGAAAGGTCCTGACAGCCACAATAACAAAAGCTTCTTTCTGCCCGAATATTATTATTGCCACAAGGGAGACTGCGTTTGCCAATCCAGGCTTTATTCCGGGTACAGCCAGGGGCAAAGGTATCAGTCTTTCCATCAAATTAAGTATCAGGGCCTGGGAAATTAAAATTCCAAGAAGCACTGTTTTTTTCGTTCTGCTCATAATTATCTTGTATGATATAGTGGACAACTAAATCGTACGTTCCTTTCATCATTATTCATTTGACAATTACAGCCGGTCTCCTTTGGCGCATCAAAATGAAACTGCGTCAACCTCAGGCTCAGTGTTTCCCTCTATATATATTACGACCTTGTTTGGGAGACATACTATACTTTGTCCCACCTTACCCGCCAGCCCGGTTTTTTGGCATATCCTGTCCGGGCAGGTCACGTCCTTAACATAGGCTCCGTCTTCTCCGGCTGCTATGTCAATGTATTTCCCGTTCCCAAGGTCTATATGGATTTCCTGCTGTTCCATTCCTTCATCCATTGATATCTTTTTGTACAAATTGCCGTTGACCTCTATTACGATCTGCCTTTTATCCTCATTCCCGGCCAGCCTGTTTATCCCATACCATGAAATAATAGCTACAGCAAGTATTACAATAATAAACAGATCTCCCTTTTTCAGCTTCATGGAATTCCTCCGTTTTTATTATTCCCATACTCGAAATTTATTTATAAAACTTGAGAATATTGCTTTTACTCATTACCCCATACAATAAAAAACTCTTTTATCTATATGTTTCGTGCTAAACATCAGTGCGTTCAATCTATTTTATGTTACAATAGTTATTGCAACAATGTAAATGTATCATACAGAATATAATATGTAAATTCATAATAATGCAATGCATGCAATTATTGCAGAGTGAATGACGGAGGTAATATTTTGATAACTTCAGCAAATAAAAAAATAACTTCCCTTATTCTTATTGTACTGCTTCTTCTTTCAGGATGCGGATATAAGGCCGTTCCCGCAAAAACAAGGCCGGTATCCAAAACGAGCTTTATTCTTGGAACCACAGTAGAGATATCCATTTATGAAACGAGGCTGTTTCCCGGTCCGGGGAAAAACGGGGCTCTAATTGACATGGCTTTTTTGAGGGTATCCGAAATAGAAAAAAAAATGACAATAAATAATGCGGAAACCAGCGAAATAATAGCCTTGAACGATGCCGCCGGAATAAGCCAGGTGACCTTGAGCCCCGAAACCTTTTATGTATTGGAGAAGGGTCTTGAATACTCCCGATTTTCCAATGGGAAATTTGATATTACAATAGGGCCATTAGTCAAGCTCTGGAATATAGGCACAGAATATGCAGCTGTTCCCGAAAAAGATAAATTAGAAAAGGCCGTGGAACTGGTGGGGTATAAGGGGCTCCTCCTTGACCGGGAAAACCTGAGTGCAAAGCTTGAAAAACCCGGTATGAAAGTGGATCTGGGTGGGATTGCCAAGGGTTATGCAGCTGACGAGGCCGCACGGGTGCTCAAAGAAAACGGGATTGAACATGCCATAATAAACCTTGGGGGCAACGTAATGACTATAGGCGGAAATCCGAACGGAAAACCCTGGGGAATAGGAATCCAGGACCCCTTCAATCCAAGGGGCAAATATCTGGGCATCGTCCCTGCGAAAGATCAGACAGTCGTGACTTCAGGCATTTATGAAAAATATTTCGAAGAAAACGGAAAAAAGTATCATCATATTCTGGAGCCCTTTTCAGGTTATCCTGTTGAAAATGAATTGTGCAGCGTTTCAATAATTACGAAAAGATCCATAGATGGGGATGGGCTGTCTACCACCGCCCTGGCCCTGGGCCTGAAGGGCGGGATGAAAATGATTGAAGAAGTAAAAAATGCGGAAGCCGTATTTGTGACTTCCGACAAAAAAGTATATGTATCCTCCGGGCTTAAGGAAACCTTTACAATTACAAACCCAGAATTCATGCTTCAGGAATAGGCCTTCTCCCTATCTTTGCCCGTATTGATTTCTATAATAATCCCTCATTGTCTCAATTTCTCTCTGATCCAACTCTACTGCCCCACCCAAAATGTGTGCAAAATAGTCGCCTTCGCTGTGGGTATGTACGATCCCATTGACATCTTTTCTGTTATACCTCGTTTTTCATTCCTTTACTTCAATCAAATCCCGGGTCGGTTTTGGCTAGTCTTCTATAATATTTATATCTGCATTTATAACCCCGTAAAATTCCTCTTCTGAATATATGGGTGTGGATACAGAAATGTTATAATTGCCGGAAGCCACTGATATATATGCTTCTGAAACATATGTCTTCCCTTCCTTGGCCCTGGTAAAATACGACTTTGAGCTGACATCCCTGATACTCTCAGGCAGTTCTGACGTCGCCACTGACAAACGGCCGTCCCTGGCGATAAATACCAGGATCTCCACATATTCAAACTTCTCTTTTCGCTCCTTTAGGTACTTTTCCATTGTGCTGTCATCCATAGACTGTACATTTCCTCTTTGGGCAATTTCCTCAACCAACTCCCTGGTCTTTTTTATCTTATCTTTTATTGCATCATCCAGCACAAAACCTTTCATAAACTCGGAAATAACTATATTGGTATCCTCAAGGCTTCTCATAAGAGTAACTATATTCCCGTGAACCGCCTCTGTAGTTGCGAGCTGTTCCTGGGTCGATGCCCCAATTTCCTCTGAAATAGCTGCATTATGCTGCGTAAGGTCATTTATTTTTTCTATTTCGCGTACTATATTATCTATGCTCTTGATCTGTTCTTTTGTAAGCATTGTTATCTTTTCTGCAGCTTGCATGTTGCCCGCAAGGGTCTCATTTATTATATCTGATTTGCTCAATACATCGGTTGCATAATGAAGATTCTTATCAATAGCATCTGATTCATCCTTTATATGTACGGAGAGTTCCCCTATCTGCCCTGTGATGCCTTCTACCAGCTGTTTTATCTCTTTTGCGGATTGGGAAGAATCGTCAGCAAGCTTGCCAACTTCTCCGGCAACTACCGCAAATCCTCTTCCTGCCTCCCCTGCCCTGGCTGCCTCTATTGCGGCATTCAATGCCAAAAGCTGTGTCTGGGCAGCAATGCTCTCCACCGCCTCTGTAATTGTATCTATGGCTCTTATTTTCTCATCCAGGCTGCCTAATGCCTCTAATACCCTTACATTGTATTCCTTTGACTCCTGAATTTTGTCCTGTATCTCAGTAAATTTGTCAAAGCTGTCCTCAATGGTGTTTTTGGTTTGTGTCGCTACGCTAAGGCTTGTCTCTGCATTGCTGTTTATATCTTCTACATCCCTGAAGAACCTTTGCACCATTTCCATCATATTGTTGGTATATGCCGCCTGATTGCTGACTGATTCTGCAATATTCTGAACAGTTTCAGCTATTTCTCCCGATGAATACCTTATCGTATCCGCTTGTTTCTCAACTTCATGGGCATCCTTCATTATTCTGCTGGATATATCTCCTACTGAAGCAATCAGCTTTCTCACCTTTACAATAAATTCATTGGTTTTTGACGATAACCGGTCAAACATTCCGGTATTGGCCCTTCTGATATTCTTGTTCAATTGCCCTCTATTTATAACTTCAATATTATTTGTGATCCTTGTTGATATGTTGTTAAGCCGTATCAGGACAACAACCCCAGAAGCTGTCATGGATAATATCAGTGCAGCAGCGGCCGGCAGGTTATTCCTAAAAATATAGAGGGCTATACCGAGGATAATATTAACCACTGTGTAACCAATCAACAAACCTGACATCCCATACACTCCCTTACAGTATATTATAAATTTCAATATATAGAATGAGCCGGCAAAAAGTTAATGGCCGGCTCTAATTCTAAAATTCTCCAATTTCATAATATTACATTGGTAAGGGATAATCAACCATATTTTTTATATATTGACAAAATATTCCCAAATTCACCAATTTGCTGGTTTTCTCAATCTTTATATATCTCAATATATTGATTTTACTTATGACTAATTTAACCGATCTCTTCAGTTTAATCTTTCCTCATACAGTGACAATATACCGTTCATGCTCTTTAGTGAGTTTTTTTCGCTTACGTATAATCTGACCTTTCTTGTAAGTTTCTTGTTATATCTTATCTTTATACCTTTCTTAAAAAATTTTGCCACCTGTCTGGTCTGCCTTATTTCATTGCTATCCAATTTTAATTTCGTAGCCATATTGCCACCCCTTTCACATTATGATACAGTCTTTATAAGTATATTATAGCATATTTCGGTTATCCCATGAAACAATAATGTATTCAGATGCCTCCAGGCCCTCTATGCAGGTTATCCTGTCGTATTCCTCGGGTATTATGCAGGTATCCCCCTTTTTGATAAGCAATTGCATATCCTCAAACTTTAGCATCGTGCAGCCGGACACAACAGTGACAGCGTTGAACCTTCCTGTTTTTGGGTAGTGCTTTTCCTTTTCTGCTAAAAATCCGAAGCCGGCTTCAAAGTATTTGCACTGAATTATGCTGAGGGCGGCTTCCTTTGATAAATCATACACGTTAGAAATGACAGGAGAACCTGAAAAATAATTGATTGCCTCTTCAGCCTTATCAATGTGCAGTTCCCTTTTTTCTCCGTGTTGGTCAGCTCTGTTCCAGTCATAGATTCTATAAGTCAGGTCTGAGGGCTGCTGCACTTCATATATCAATACCCCTTTGCCAATGCTGTGGACCGTACCTGCAGGCACAAAAATGCAATCCCCCTTCTTAACCTTCACATAATTAAGTGCCCGGTGCAGCAGATCACCTTCCGACAGGCTCCTGATATCACCCTTCTTTATACCTCTGTTAAAGCCATAAATAATAAAGGAATCCTCCTCACATTCCAATACTATCCAGGCTTCGCTCTTGCCATTGGGGGCATTTTCGGCCTTTGCTGAAAAATCATCATCCGGGTGCACCTGAACAGATAATGTATCCCTGGCATCTATAAGCTTTATCAGCACAGGGACATCCCCGTTTAGGGGCCCTGTTTCCCAGCTCTCCCCAATGGCAGTCCTTCCAACACTCTTGTTATAATCCGATAGCCTTGTTCCCCCCCAGATTCTTTCTATAAGCACCGGAACTGTTTTATAGGGTTTCACTTTCCCCACCCCTATAAATTGAAGTAAAGCCAAATAGCCTCCTGATTCAATCTATTAATGGGCGGCATAAAATGAAACCCTATAAAGCAGGTTTGCAATAAATTGTTTGTTTTAATCCTCGTTAATATTAATGTCTGCCATTACAACCCCTCCGAATGCCCCATTCCTCTGAACCGGTACAGACACCGTAATATTATAATTCTTTGTGGCAATTGATATATACTCCTCCGAAACATAGATTTCCCCTTGAGAGACCTTGGTAAAGTATGGCTTTGCAGTGCAATCCTTTAAGTTTTCGGGAACCTCTACCGTTGATGCCTCATTGTAACCTTTGGGATTTATATAGGCCATGAACTCCACAAACTTTGCCTTACTTTGCTGCTCCTTCAGGAATTTTAATGCAGAGCTCCCGTCGCTGCATAGCAAATCTGTCCTTTTAGCTGTTTCTTTGACCAGTTCTTTTGTCATCTCTATTTTTTTCTTTATATCATCGTTTAATTCAAAGCCCTCCATGAAGTCCGCCAACACCAAATCGGATTCCCTCAGTCTTTCCAGAAGCTGCACTATATTTCCATGGACCGCCTCAACGGTTGCAAGCTGCTCCTGGGTCGATGCCCCTATTTCCTCCGATATTGCAGCATTTTGCTGGGTTATATCGTTGATTTTCTCTATTTCCTTTTCTATGCTGCCAATGCTTTTGGTCTGCTCCTTCGTAAGTACCGTTATTTTCTCCGCCGCCTGCATATTGCCTGACAGAGTGTCACTTATTACCCCGGACTTGCCCAGCACCTCCGTTGCATACAGGAGATTCTGGTCTATCGCCCCTGCTTCGTCCTTTATATTGACCGACAGCTCGCTTATCTGCCCCGTTATCCCGTCCACCAGCTGTTTGATCTCCTTTGCCGATTGGGAGGAACCCTCCGCAAGCTTGCCAACCTCCCCTGCAACTACCGCAAATCCCCTTCCCGCATCTCCTGCCCTGGCTGCCTCTATTGCAGCATTCAATGCCAAAAGCTGCGTCTGGGCTGCAATGCCCTCAACCGCTTCAGTTATGGAATCTATGGCCTTGATTTTGCTGTCCAGGCTGTCCAGAGCCTCCAGCACCTTGCTGTTGTATTCCTTGGACTCCTGTATTTTGAACCTTATTTCCGAAAACTTCCCAAAGCTTTCTTCTATTATGTCCTTTGTCTCTTTTGCTATATTGAGGCTTGCTTCCGCATTTTCGCTGATGCCCTCCGCATCCCTGGCAAAGCTCTGCACCATTCCCATTATGTTAAGGGTATATGCCGCCTGATCGCTTACCGACTCTGCAACATTCTGTATCGTAGTAGCTATTTCCCCCGATGAGTATTTTATTATCTCCGCCTGCTTCTCTATTGCATGGGCATCCTTAACAACCTCTCTATTTATTGATCCAAAAGAAGCAATCAAGCCTCTGACCTTAGAAATAAAATCATTCATCCTGGAGGAAATCCTGTCAAATATGCCGATGCCGGTTTTTTTCACATTTTTATTCAATTGTCCTTTGTTTATCACTTCAATATTATTCTCTATCCTTGCCGCAATATTGTTTAACCGTAATAAAATTACTGTTCCTAAGGCTATCATGGATAATATCAGTGCAATAACAGCCAATGAATTGTTCCGTAATATGTATAGTAAAGTTCCAAGGATAATGTTGATTATTGCGTAGCTTAATAATAAACCTGACATTCCATGCACCCTCCTTACCTTTATAATAGCTGCCGGTAAAATTCAGCCGTAATTTCAAAAATTACGGCTGTTCTTTTTACTGAGTCTTTAAATATAATGATATTATAAAAAACATGAATAATCAATCTCTATTTGTAAATTTGGTTCCGTTCGTTTTTATTCGACAAAACATCCATTCACTAAGCCTTCAGCCTTCATTGATATTAATGTCTGCCATTATGACCCCCTTTAGAGCTCCATCCCTCTGTACGGGCATAGATACTGTTATATTATAATTATTTGTTATAACCGAAATGTATTCCTCCGACACATAGGTTTCCCCCCGGGAAGCTCTTGTAAAATATGGCTTGGCACTGCAATCCTTTAAGCTTTCGTCAACTTCCACCGTTGTTATATCATAGTAGCCGTTAACAGTAATCAGGGCTATGAATTCTACAAATTTAGTTTTGTTTTGCTGCTCTTTTAAGTATTTTTCCGTAGAATTCCTGTCCCCTGAGAACAAATCTTCCTTTTGTGCTATTTCTTTGACCAGTTCTTTTGTCATCTCTATTTTTTTCTTTATATCATCGTTTATTTCAAAGCCCTTCATAAAGTCCGACAACACCAAATCGGATTCCCTCAGTCTTTCCAGAAGCTGCACTATATTTCCATGGACCGCCTCAACGGTTGCAAGCTGCTCCTGGGTCGATGCCCCTATTTCCTCCGATATTGCAGCATTTTGCTGGGTTATATCGTTGATTTTCTCTATTTCCTTTTCTATGCTGCCAATGCTTTTGGTCTGCTCCTTCGTAAGTACCGTTATTTTCTCCGCCGCCTGCATATTGCCTGACAGAGTGTCACTTATTACCCCGGACTTGCCCAGCACCTCCGTTGCATACAGGAGATTCTGGTCTATCGCCCCTGCTTCGTCCTTTATATTGACCGACAGCTCGCTTATCTGCCCCGTTATCCCGTCCACCAGCTGTTTGATCTCCTTTGCCGATTGGGAGGAACCCTCCGCAAGCTTGCCAACCTCCCCTGCAACTACCGCAAATCCCCTTCCCGCATCTCCTGCCCTGGCTGCCTCTATTGCAGCATTCAATGCCAAAAGCTGCGTCTGGGCTGCAATGCCCTCAACCGCTTCAGTTATGGAATCTATGGCCTTGATTTTGCTGTCCAGGCTGTCCAGAGCCTCCAGCACCTTGCTGTTGTATTCCTTGGACTCCTGTATTTTGAACCTTATTTCCGAAAACTTCCCAAAGCTTTCTTCTATTATGTCCTTTGTCTCTTTTGCTATATTGAGGCTTGCTTCCGCATTTTCGCTGATGCCCTCCGCATCCCTGGCAAAGCTCTGCACCATTCCCATTATGTTAAGGGTATATGCCGCCTGATCGCTTACCGACTCTGCAACATTCTGTATCGTAGTAGCGATTTCACCCGATGAGAATCTTATTACTTCCGCCTGCTTCTCAACCTCATTGGCGTCCTTTACAACTTTTTTTGATGTGGCCCCGAAGGATGCAATCAACCCTCTGATCTTAAAAATAAAACTGTTTATCCCCCTTGAGATTCTGTCGAACATATTGATGCCGGTTTTCTTAACATTTTTGTTCAGCTGCCCCTTATTTATTGCTTCAATATTATTTCCTACTCCTGAAGCAATATTGTTCAACCGAGCGAAAAAAAGCATCCCCAATGCAATCATTGATATTATCAATGCAATAACAATCGTTGAATTATTGTGGAATACAAACAGCAATGCACCAAGGACAATATTGATCATTATGAAAACAAACAGCCCGATGCGCATAACAATCTTCACCTCTGCATTATTAAATTTTAACATAATTGCAATTACTGAGCTCATTAGTTGCAATTATGCTCATTAGTTCCATAATATTACACAATTTTACAATAATCAACCATATATTTTCGCCAAATCATTTTACAACAATATTGACCAGCCTATTCTTTACCACTATTACTTTTACTGCTTTTTTACCCGATAGCAATGCCTTTGTCTCCGGATCCTCCAGTGCCATTTCTTCAATTTCCTTCTCAGAAGCAGTGGATGGAACCTCTATTCTGCCTTTCACCTTCCCGTTAATTTGCACGGCTAATTGCACTGTATCCCTTACAAGGGCGCTCTCATCCCATTGAGGCCATTTTTGATTGAATATGGAATACTCGTATCCTAGCTGTTCCCACATTTCCTCCGCAAAATGGGGAGCAAAGGGAGAAAGGAGCTTCAGAAGATCCGCCATAACATTTTCAAAGAACTGAACGTTCTTATTCCCGGTATTCTGATCATATTTGTACAACGCATTCAAAAGCTCCATCATTTTAGCAATACAGGTATTAAACTGGAATGCTTCCGAATCCCTGGTCGTGCCCTTGACAGCCATATGCCTTACGTAATTTAACTCCTTTTCAGCCTCCGATATCAGATTCCCGCTTCCATGGCCTCTAAGCTCCAATACCCTCTCAACCATTCTTTCAGTTCTATTAAGGAATCTGATTATTGCCTTTATTCCGTCATCGCTCCAAGGCCCGCCTTCAATATAGTTAAAGCCAAAGCACAGATACATTCTGAAAGCATCGGACCCGGATTCACTAATATATTTATCGGGGGAAACAACATTGCCCCTGGACTTGCTCATTTTCTCCCCATCTGAACCCAGTATAACCCCTTGATGCACTAAGGAAAGAAAGGGCTCCCCAAAACTAAGGTATCCCATATCCCTTAGGGCTTTTGTAATGAATCTTGCATATAGAAGATGCATCGCAGCATGTTCTGCCCCCCCAACGTATTTGTCCACAGGCAGAATCCTGTCTATCCATTCCTTGTTAAAGGGCTCCTTATTGTTCTTGTTATCCGGATATCTCAAAAAATACCAGGAAGAGCATACAAAGGTATCCAGGGTATCGGGATCCCTTTGTGCGTGTTTGCCGCACTTAGGACAAGTCACGTTCATAAATTCCCCGCTTTTCTTAAGAGGCGACTCTCCGTCGGGAGTAAACTCCACATTATACGGAAGCATTACAGGCAGGTCCTCTTCCGGAACCGGCACCACGCCGCAATGCTCACAGTGTATTATTGGTATGGGGGTCCCCCAATACCTCTGCCTGGACACCAGCCAATCCCTCAATCTGTAATTAATCTTCAGCTCTCCCCTATCTTCTTTGGCCAATGCTTCGGTAATTTTTATTCTGGCATCCCCGGAGGCCATACCGTCAAAGCTTCCGCTATTTATCAGCGTCCCGTATTCTATGAAAGGAAGTTTGTCATCAACACCCTCCGCCCCTTTAATCACCCTGATAATTGGCAATTCATATTTTTCAGCAAATTCAAAGTCCCTTTCATCATGGGCCGGAACCGCCATTACGCATCCGGTGCCATAGGTGGCAAGGGCATAGTCCGCTATCCATATTTGTATTTTTTCGCCTGTTATAGGGTGAATAGCATAAGCACCTGTAAAAACTCCCGTTTTTTCTCTGACTGTCGAAAGCCTTTCTATTTCGCTGACTTTTCGTGCAAAGTCCTTATATGCTTCTACAGCTTCCTTCCTGTCAGGAGTCGTGATCAGGTCCACCAGCTCCTGCTCCGGTGCAAGCACCACATAAGTTGCCCCTATCAGTGTATCAGCCCTTGTTGTAAATGTCCTGAAGGAATAATCAGTCCCATCTACCTTGAATTCAATTTCAGAGCCTTCTGATCTCCCTATCCAGTTTCTCTGTATTTTCTTGGTTTTGTCCGGCCAGTCGATGGTATCCAGCATATCAAGAAGTTCCTGGGCATAGGATGTTATTTTGAAAAACCACTGGGTCAGGTTCCTCCTTAATATTTCAGTTTCGCATCTTTCGCAATACCCTTCTATGACCTGTTCATTTGCAAGAACTGTGTTGCATTTGGGGCACCAGTTCACAGGCGCTTCTTTCCTGTACGCAAGACCGTTTTCATACAGCTTCAAAAAAAGCCATTGGTTCCATTTGTAATAGCCGGGGTCGCAGGTCACCACCTCATAATCCCAATCAAAGCTTGCCCCCATTTCCTTAAGCTGTGTTTCCATTGTTTCGATATTCTTAAGAGTGGAATCCTTCGGATGTATCCCGGTTTTTATGGCATAGTTTTCCGCAGGAAGCCCAAAGGCATCAAAGCCCATAGGGTGAAATACCTCATAGCCCTGCATCCTCTTGATCCTCGACCATGAATCCGTGGGACCGTAATTATACCAATGCCCCACATGGAGATTTGCCCCGGAGGGATAAGAGAACATCTCCAGACAATAGAGCTTTTTATCTGCATTTTCGGGACGAAACCTGTACAGTCCCGTCTCTTCCCATCTTTTTTGCCATTTTTTATCTGTATCCTTTGAATACGACATAAATAACACTCCTTTCCTAATAGAACAAAGGCGGCTTGCCGCATTTGCTGCCCATGTGCCTTTTCCGAACATAGGGAGGAAATAATGGCACGGGCACTTAAATCAATATTTTTTATTGTATAGGAAAGTTATACTTTCCTATACAATAAAAAACTTCGCCACAACAAGAGACGAAGTATATTCGCGGTACCACCCTTTTTGATATATCGAAACAAATCCGATAAATCCGCTTTTTCGATGGCTAAAAAATCCATCTATCCCTTTAACGAAGGAAATCGTCTGACCTTACTAATGGTTCAGGCAGCTGCTCCCGGGCGAGTTCAACGGCTGCTGCTACCGGGTCCCACCAATCCCCGGCTCTCTGAAAGTAATACAGCCTACTACTATTCCCGTTCCTCACATTTCAATATTTATGAATTATAGTATCATGTTCCGCCTCTTATGTCAATATGCCAAATCCCGTGTTTTTGACTCATTTCTTGCCCTGCCAGGTGTTTCTATCCATCATCAAATGTTCTATGGCATTAATAACTTCAAACTTCCTAAGGCTCCACAGAGGGCCGACAACGGAAGCTCTAGGCCCGTCTCCCGTTATTCTGTGAATTACCATCTCCCCGGGGAGCCTCTCTATGCAATCTACAACCGTTTCCACATAGTCTTCCATGGTCATTAGCTGAAAATCCCCCCGAAGATACATTTCTTCAAGTTTTGTATTTTTAAGAACATGCAGAAGATGAAGCTTGATGCCCTGGGTCCCTGTATTCGCCACAAAGCCTGCAGTCTCCAGCATTTTTTGCCTGTTTTCACCGGGCAGTCCCAATATACAATGGGTCACAACTTCTATATTTCGTTTCTTAAGCTCTTCAATTGAAGAAACATATGTCTCCAGGCTATAGCCCCTGTTGATAAGCCGGGCTGTCTCCTCATGCACGGTTTGGAGTCCAAGCTCAACCCACAAATAAGTCCTGCCGTTGATCTCCTCAAGTAGATCCAGTACCTCTTCCGGAAGGCAGTCAGGCCTTGTAGCAATGGAAATGCCAACAACTCCCTCCATATCAAGAGCCGAATAATACTTCTGGCGCAATACTTCCACTTTGGCATAAGTATTGGTATATGCCTGAAAGTAGGCAATATACCTGCCTTCCTTCCATTTGCCGGTCATCATGCCCTTTGCTTCACAGAATTGTTCCTTAAGATCGAAGGCTGTTCCGGTGAAATCCCCGGAGCCTCTTGGGCCGCAAAATATACATCCCCCTGAGGATATTTTTCCGTCTCTGTTTGGGCAGGTAAAGCCGGCATCTAATGGTATTTTGAATACTTTGTGCCCGAATTTCTTCCTTAAAAAGCAATTCAAGGAGTGATACCTTTTTCCGTCCCAAAACTCAGCCATATTTTCACTGCCTTTGCTCTTTACTATTAGTATATATCAGAAAACTCAATATTAATCCTGTCTATGCAGCTCCCGGCTTCCTGCTCGGAGGTTGCCGCTATTTCACCACTGTCAAGCTGCCAGATGGGAAGCTTTACAATGAACTCACTTCCTTTGCCGAAATCACTATTTACTTCAATCGAACCATTGTGCATTTCAATAAGGGCTTTTGCTATGGGAAGGCCTATCCCACTGCCTTCGCACCTGCGTGTAAATGACTTGTCCACCTGTCTGAATCTTTGGAAAATAATCTCCTTCATTTCATCCGTTATTCCTATACCGTTATCTTTCACAGAAATATAGGCAAAGTCCTCCTTGCTTGATACAGAAACACTTATCCTGCTGTCGCTTTCAGTGAATTTTACTGCATTTGAAAGAAGGTTCAAAAGGGCCCTTTCTATCTTATCGCCATCACAGGCGATTATTATACTGTCTGAGCATATATTCAGGTCAAACTGCACTCCTTTGTCCTCCATAAAGCCGCGGGCAGCAAGAGCTATGCTCCTTACGATCTGGACAAGGTCGTTATTCCTCATATGCATTTCCGTAAAACCGGAGTCGATTTCAGTGATATATATCAAATTGCCAAGCATCTTTAAAAGTCTGTCGCAGTTTTTCTTCATTATTCTGGCATGACTCATCAGCTTTGCCTTATCAAGTCCGGCATTTTTGTCTCCCAGCCCAAGCTCGAAAAGCTTCAATACTCCTATTATTATATTAAGGGGGGTCTTCAGCTCGTGGGATATATTGGCGAAGAACTCCGTTTTGATCTTGTCATATTCCAGGGTCTCCCTAACAAGCCTGACATTCTCATCCGATATGCTCTTCAGCTTCTCGTTCTTTTTGCGTTCCGAAATGTCTCTGAAGCTCCACACCCTTCCAACCATGTCTTCCTCATTCATCAAAGGGGTATAAAGTATATAAACAACTCTTTCATCTGTAAGATTCACTATGTAATGTCCGGCGGCAGTGGTCCTGCTTACTGAGTCCATCCACCCTCCGAAGGGACCGGAATCAAGAACCTGCTTTTTTATAAATTCGACATTGTTTGACTCCATATCCAAACCATTTACGTCTCTGGGTATATTCCACATATTAAAATACATATCATTGGCTTCCAATATGTGCCCGTCATAATCCACTACCAATATGCCGTTATCTGTCGCATTAAGGGTAGCTCTAAGCACCCTTTCACTGTCCGACAGGAATATTTCAGCATCTCTCCTCCTGCTTATATGAAAGGATACTATCGCTCTGGCAGTAATAAGTATAATGAAAAAGGTAATAATTGCAGCCCATACCACACTTTTTTTTATCTGATACAAAGATGCAGAATTATCGGCAGCATGTACTAAGAAACATGAAAATACTACACCCATAGCTAGAATAAATACTACGACTTTAGCAGCTCTTATCCTATTCAAACTCAACACTCCCGGATATAAAATAAAAATAAACAACTATAATTATTCCACAATATTAAAGTTATTTCAACAAGCTTTTTCATACATTTATCGACATTAATTTTAATGGTAGGATCTCTCCTATTCCGATAATATTATCCCCAGCCTTTCATACATCCTATTATCTATAACATTGCTAACAGGGAGATTGCCCGCCCGCTGAAAGCTGTTCAGTGCCCTTTCCGTAGCTGTGCAGTAATAGCCGGACAGGCTGCCTTTATAATAACCCTTTAATCTCAGATTCCTTTGTACCTCCATGACATCTGCTCCGGAATCACCCGGATGCAGCTCCCTGAAGCCTTTTCCAAAAGGCCCGAAGGGGCCCCCATACATTTCGACAACAGTTCCATACCTTACATATTCGTATAGCTCTGCTGCATCCCTGCTGCGCATTCTTATGCACCCATGGGAGGCCGCACGCCCTATGCTTTCCGGGGTTGTCGTTCCATGTATTCCATATATGCCCCAGGACACGTTCAGCCCCATCCACCTTCCTCCGAAGCCTTTGCCCCACTTGCCCTTTTCAACGACCCTGAACACTCCGATGGGAGATGGGCTCTCCCCGGTGCCTGTTGCGATTCTATATTTTTTTATTTGCTCTCCATTTTTGAACAGAAATAAAATACGCTTGTTAAGGTCAACGAATACGAAAAGATCTTCGCTCTCTCTGAATTCCCTTATGCAAGATTCTTCCCGGATAATATAATCCTCTAGGGCAGTATGCATTTTGCCCGAGCCGGGGACGGTGAAAAACGTCGCTATAACAAGGATTAAAACTAAACTCAGTATCCCTTTCAATTTTGATCCCTCCAAAACCCCACTACTATTTATATGTCCTCCGAAGGTCCAAAATAACAAATACAAAACCATGCCCAATCCTTACTGTTAAATTATTTTGGCCGTACACATATCTCAAGTCCGCAGAATAAAATGACTAGAAAAGGCACCGCAAGCAATTTATCACATTGCCGGGAGGTAAAAAAATGTTTCCTGAATGCAAGCCGGACTACAGAACCCTCGTTGTTGGTACAGATACCAAAATTCCACTTCCCGGCGGCCAAGAGGTAGTCCCAATAAACTTTGACAATGCTGCCACGACCCCTCCTTTCGCATCCGTACTTCAATCAGTGGTGAATTTTGCCCCTTGGTATTCCTCTATACATAGGGGAACAGGCTACAAATCCCAATACTCAACAGAAATGTACGAGGAATCCAGGGAGGTGGTTAGAGGCTTTGTAAATGCTGATTCAAACAATACTGTCATTTTTGTAAAGAATGCTTCAGAGGCAATAAACAAGCTTTCTTACAGGCTCCATCACGGAAATACGCATAGAATAGTGCTTTCTACTTTTATGGAACACCACTCCAATGACCTTCCCTGGAGAAACAAGTACGATACGGATTATATAAAGGTAAATTATGATGGAAGATTGTCCCTGGAGGACCTGGAAAAAAAACTCAGGAAATACGGGAGGAAGGTTGCCCTCCTTGCCATAACGGGAGCTTCCAATGTAACAGGATATAAAAATCCCGTATACGATATTGCGGAGCTTGCCCATAAATATGGAGCGGAGGTAATGGTTGATGCTGCACAGCTTGCCGGCCACGGGCCCATAGATATGAAACCGTCTGATTCTCCAAGGCATATAGATTACATTGTGTTCTCGTCTCATAAGATGTATGCCCCTTTTGGCACAGGTGTCCTCATAGGCCCGGAAAAAACCTTCATGAAGAGGGCCCCTGAATATAGAGGAGGGGGGACCGTAGATATTGTCACCCATGATTTTGTGAAATGGGCCGGACCCCCACACAGGGATGAGGCCGGTACCCCAAATGTAATAGGTGCAATTGCACTCTCCCAGGCAGTAAAAACCCTCAATTCCATTGGAATGGAAAACATTGAGGCTTACGAAAGCAGCCTGGCCCATTATGCTCTCCTCAAGCTCAAAACTGTCCCCAATATAAAATTCTATTGTGACAGGAGCATAAAGGACAGAGTCGGAATAATACCATTTAATATCGATGGACTGCACCATCAGATCGTAGCAGAAGCTCTGTCTGAAGAATCAGGCATTGCCGTAAGAAATGGCTGCTTCTGCGCACAGCCTTATGTACAGTGGCTAATGAATATCCCGAGAGGTGCAATAAGAAAACTGATAAAGCATCCCTCATCCCTCCGCCCCGGCATGGTCAGGATCAGTTTCGGATTATACAACAATTTTGATGAGATTGACACGTTGATTCGGAAGCTGAGCGAAATATCGGAAAACAGGAAAGCCTATACCGGAAGGTACGGGGTATAACTGCTTTGCTGCTTGCAAATGCTGCAAGGGAGGTTCAGGTCGATGTGACCATGTTTTTTGCATTTTGGGGATTATTTCTGGTCAGAGATCCCGGTAAAATTTCAAAGGAAGAAAAGAGCATATACGAGAAAACATTCGGAGCTATAACCCCTGAAGGCCCTGAGGAGCTTCCCCTCTCTAAAATGAATATGGCAGGCATGGGGAAAAAAATGCTGCTGAAAATGATGGATGAGGACAACGCCCCCCATCTTATTGACTTCCTTAACGGGGCAAGGAAAAAAATGTGAAATTTTGCGGATACAAACTTTCCATGGAGATAATGGGTTTTTCACCGGAGGAAATGATACCGGAGCTTCAGAGCATTGATCCTTTCGGTCAGCCCGGCCCTCTCTTCCAGAAGCCGGGCATATTGATCCTCAAGATCTGTCAGCTCTTTATCCAAATCAGTCAGCAATGCGTTTTTTTCTTCGATTTCTGATTTCAATCCGCTTATATAGCCCTTTAATTCTTCAGAATGTCCTTTTAGATCCTTATACATAATATATTTATTTTCTGCCGCACTCACATTTGTACAGGTTCCCCCCCCAAGGGGCCATAAATATGCAATGCCGGCCAAAATAGTTGCAATAATCACGATTGCAGCTTCCGCTGCTAGTTTTCCTCTTTTGTTATACTTCAATTAATCTGCCTCCCCGGAGATTGGTGGGCATCACATTATTGATTATATTATTTTTAAAAGAAAAAGACTGTAGGAAGATGTCACCTAAAAATAAAACTTTCCTACATTTTATGCTTATATTATTATTTTTGATTCCAAATTTACAAATTGTCCAAAATGAGGTCAAAAATGTACACGTATGAGCCAGAATTTGATGTCTCCGCTCCAACCCAAATCCCAGGGCACTTTATTTCTGTCGGTATTATGGCAGCTTACCAGCGAATATCCTTTTGAATCGGAGCCGGTTACTACTGATATATGGGTTATGCTTCCTTTTTTTTCATAAGCTACAAAATCCCCCGGCAACAGTTTGTATGATGCCTTATATACTTTCTCATACTTCCCGTAAGCAATAAGGGAGGCTCTGCCGCTGTATATCATATAGTTTTTGAAGCCTTCTGCATTTACCCATGCCCTGGTAGCCCCTTTGCTGTCATAATTCCAGGAATGGTTTTTCCTGAACTTGCCTCCCTCGTACAGAATTTGCGATGTAAAGTTTGCACAATCCCCTCCCATAGAATTATAGTTTCTGTACTTTTTGTTATATCCATATCCGTTCTCCCCATCACAAGCTGCACCGCAGTATTTTCCGGCATATTCAACTGCATTTTGCCTCCTTTCGCCTATATCTGAGAGATCTCTTGCCTCATGAGAGGAAATATACTGATTTATTGAATCGACGTTTATGCTTTTCAGATTCAGCGAGTCCTCAAAAGGGTCCTTATACCACTCCCTTGTTATTATCCATTCCCCGTCCTTATCCAGAAGGTCCAGCACGTGGTATGTCCCTATTCTAAAGCTGTTTATACCGTCAGGTTCATTTTCGTATATATACCTGTACTCAGTAGAACATAAAAGATTGATAGAGTATTTTTCCCCTTTTGGTTTGACACTTCTCACCTTCACCGTGGGAATGATCTTTGTAAATTTTACCCCCTGCTTTTGTTCCCAATTACGAATATATTTTACTTTTGTCAATTCATGCTGATAAGCCCATATCCCATATTTTGTATTCATATCATACATAGATTCAATAAGCTTAAGATCTCCGTTTACTATTGCATCATTCCTGTTATTGAATATCTGTACTACTGGGCCGGTAATATCCCCGATTTCATTAAAACCAAAAAAAACTGAATCAGTACCCCCCTGCTGCCCTGTGAATATATAAAGAAACACTATTAATACAGCCAGGCTTGCTAGCATCCTTCCTTTCTCGCTTGCAATAAAGGCCCTCATTATCCCACCCCTTACATCCATTCATTCGCTTAATCATCCCCTCTGATGATATAATGTATGCGCAGTATCGCATACATTATATCCTTTTATTACATATATAATTTGCGCTAGGCTCTCCGCACAGAAAAAAGGCGGCTTGCCGCATTTGCCGCATTAGCCGCCTTATCCTTCGGAAATTTACTTTTCGCCGCATTCTGATGCTTGATCTGTCAATATTTCAATTCCATGCTTCAATGCCGGCATTATTGCCTCCAAATTTTCCCTGACCCCCCTCGGGCTTCCGGGGAGATTTACTATAAGAGATTCCTTGCGTATGCCCGCCAATGCCCTGGAAAGCATCGCCTTAGGTGTTGAGATCAGGCTTTTTGCCCTCATTGCCTCAGGTATGCCCGGCACACATTTTTCTATAACCTCCATCGTCGCCTCCGGAGTCACATCTCTTTTGGAAAAACCGGTGCCCCCTGTTGTCAGTATCAGATTCAATCCCAAATTGTCAGACATGTTTATTATGGCTTCTTTAATATCATCCTTTTCATCGGGAACAATGACATATTTAACTACTTTGCCCCCTATTCCGGCTATAATGCCCTCAATAGCAGGGCCCGAAGCATCTTCCCTGAGCCCTGCCGCTCCCTTGTCGCTTACCGTTATGACCCCTGTACTGAATCCATCCATTGCATTTCATCACCTGCCTGCATTATTTTGTTTTGTGCTTAGCATCTTGTATTCCCAATTTCATCCCTTAGCTTTTCCTTGAAGTTAAATTCCCCCGATTTGCCGCCTCTTTTATGTGCCAGGTGTATGTCGCTTATAACCATGAATTTATCAATGGCTTTGCACATGTCATATATGGTCAGTGCCGCAATGGATACTGCCATTAATGCCTCCATCTCTACCCCCGTAACCCCCACGGTCTTCACAACAGCCTCAATGTCAATCTTGGAATTCTCCATATCAGCCTGAAATTCAATATCAGCTCCGTATATATTTATGTTATGGCACATGGGTATTATATCCGAGGTTGATTTTGCCCCCATTATACCCCCTACCTGAGCAACTGACAGCACATCTCCTTTTTTGATCCGTCCCTCTGAAATTGCCTTGAGGGTATCTTTTTTCATATATACAGATCCCCTTGCTATCGCCTCTCTGATGCTTTCCTTCTTTTCGGACACATCTACCATCCTTGCATAGCCCTTGCTGTTTATGTGGGTAAATTCTTCAATACCCTGGACTTCCTCCTTGCCTTTTTTATCCATACAATACCCTCCTAAACGCATTTGTTTGTACTATTTACTTAATTATATCAATTATTACATTATATAATCAATTATTACTTATTTATATCCGATATATGAATTGGATGAATTGAATCCATTAATTATTTGTTCTAATTTTCAACATTTTTTGATATAATTCTCAATAGATGCAATTAATGAAGCACTATTGGCTATACTTCGGAGGCTCTAAATATGTTTAAACTAAAAAATAAAAGCATAATGTTTAAGATCCTGGCTATGATATTATCTATATGTATTTTGGAATCCCTGGTATTTACCGTCATGTCTGACCGGCTAACCCAATATATTCTCGAAAAAATGATCAACGAAAATAACATAAAAAATGCGGAATTGTATTCTGAATTCATCGGGAACTGGCTGCTGGAAAGAATTCGGGAAATTAAAATTTATTCCGGCACTCCTATTATAAAGACAATGGACTGGGATCGGATTGAACCCTATCTAAGGCTTGAGATTACAGGAAGGCTGGGCATTTATGATCATTTTATGATTGCTGACCTGGAGGGGGATTATAGTACGACCCTGAAAAAGGATGCAGGGAATGTCAGTGACCGTGAGTATTTCAAGATGGTGATGGAAGGCAGAGCCGTTGTATCTAACCCTATAATATCAAAGTCCACTTCAAATCCCATAACAATTGTTGCGGCTCCTATAATTGGCCACAACGGAAAAATTAAAGGGCTTATGGCAGGATCTGTTAACCTTTACAAGCTTTCCACAATAATTGGCAATCTGAAATATGATTATCCCAATTCTTACTTATACATAATCGATAAAAAAGGGCAAATCATAGCCCACCCAAACAGGGAATACATTCTGCAGCATATTGAAAAATTGCAGTCCAATACTTCTGAAAATCATATAAACAAGATATTTGAAGAAGTGCTGGCGGAGGACAAGGGCTTTAGCAGTTATTTCTCCGAAAATACAACCAACATGATTTATTATCACATAATCCCGAACACAGACGGATGGAAGCTGGTCACAAACATACCCGTAAGCTACTGGTATACCCCAATCAAATATGCATCAAACCGCCTTATGCTGATTGGCCTTATGGGACTGGTGATTGCCTCCATACTTGGATTTTTGCTTGCAAGAAATATATCCTCTCCAATAATCAGGTTAGGGGAAATCTTTAACAAAGGGACCGCCGGAGACCTTACGATAAGGTCCGATATTGACACCAACGATGAATTCGGGGATGCATCAAGAAGCTTCAATAAAATGATGGATACCATAAGCAGTCTGACATATTATGATCCTCTTACACTGCTTCCAAATAAGATACTTTTTAATTCAACCCTCGCTATAGAGATCGAAAAGGCCCGCAGTGAGGGTACCAGGGTCTCCGTAATGATCCTGGATATAGACAGGTTCGGAGGTATAAGCAATACCTTGGGCCATACAACATGTGACAAACTCCTGAAAAGCATAGCAGAAAAAATGGCCTTCCTTATAGAGCAGGATCATTTGGTTTTTCATATTGGAGAAGACAGATTTGCAGTTTTGTTTAAGGGTTTTAAAGAAAAAGACTATATTGTCAATCTATCCTGTGAAATCCGGAATACTATAAGACAGCCATGGACCGTATTTGAAAACAGGTTCTATATAACTGCCTGCTCGGGAATTGCCTTCTATCCGGAAGATGGAGAAAACAGCGATATGTTGTTCAAAAACGCTTTTTCGGCAATGCAAAAGGCAAAAGCCCAAGGCTATGACACCTGCCTTTTCTATGAGCCTTCAATCAATGCGCGGCTCCTGGAACAGATGAATCTGGATAGCAGCATGCATAATGCATTGGATAATGGGGAATTCTCTTTGCACTATCAGCCTCAAATTGATGCCAGGACCGGAGAAATTATCGGATGTGAAGCCCTCATCAGGTGGAATCATCCCGAACTCGGAATGATCAGCCCCGTAACATTTATTCCAGTTTCCGAGGTCAATGGGCTGATAGTACTTATTGGCAGATGGGTTCTTTACACTGCCTGCATGCAAAACAAGTTGTGGCAGGACGCAGGATTCAAGCCGATTTTTATATCGGTCAACCTGTCTGCTGTACAACTGATCCAGGATGATTTTATTGATATGGTTTCTGATATTCTTAGAGAAACAGGACTTCCCCCGGAATATCTGGAGCTTGAGATTACTGAAAGTGTCGCAGTAAAAAATCATGAGTATATTACAATAATACTGGAAAAACTCAAAAATATGGGGATTCGGCTGGCCCTTGACGACTTTGGCACCGGATATTCCTCATTGAATTATCTTAAGGATTTTGCCATTACTACACTAAAAATAGACCGTAGCTTCATATCCGATATTGGTGATAATGTCAAGAATTTCAGAATCGTATCAAGTATGCTGGCAATGGGTCATAATTTGAAGCTTAATGTAACCGCAGAAGGGGTCGAAACCATAGAACAATACAATACATTGCGGGACAGAGGTTGTGATATAATACAGGGGTTCTATTTCAGCAAACCCCTGCCCCAGAATGAATTTGAAAAGCTAATGAAAAAACTCGATGGCTAAAAGCCACCGAGTTTTTGTTTTAGTACATCATGTCTCCGCCCATGCCGCCTCCGGGCATCATCGGTTTTTCCTTCTCAGGGATATCCGCAACAACACCTTCTGTGGTAAGCAGCAGTGCCGCAACTGAAGCCGCATTCTGCAGTGCAGATCTTGCTACCTTAGTCGGGTCAACGATACCGGCTTTTATCATATCAACGTATTCTTCCTTTAATACATCGAAGCCGATTCCGGGCTTGCTTGCCATAACTTTCTCAACTACCACCGAGCCCTCAAGTCCTGCGTTCTCCGCAATCTGTCTTACAGGCTCCTCCAATGCCCTTTTTACTATCTTGACACCGGTTTTTTCATCTCCTTCAGCCTTGCTGATAAGTGCACTCACTGCAGTGATGGTATTTACAAGAGCAGTTCCGCCTCCGGCTACTATGCCTTCTTCAACTGCTGCTCTTGTTGCTGCAAGGGCATCCTCTATTCTGTGCTTTCTTTCTTTAAGCTCTGTCTCTGTAGCAGCGCCAACCTTGATTACCGCAACACCGCCGGAAAGCTTTGCAAGTCTTTCCTGGAGCTTCTCTTTATCAAAATCGGAAGTAGTTTCTTCTATTTGTGCCTTAAGCTGCTTTATTCTATCCTTTATTGCCTTGGCATCCCCTGCTCCGTCAACTATGATAGTGTTTTCCTTTTGAACTTTGACCTGTCTTGCTCTGCCCAGCTGACTCAGCTTAGCCTCCTTGAGCTCCAGCCCCAATTCTTCGGAAATTACCTGCCCATCTGTAAGTATAGCTATATCCTCCAGCATTGCCTTTCTTCTGTCTCCGAACCCCGGAGCTTTGACAGCAACACAGGTGAAGGTACCCCTAAGCTTGTTGACAACCAGTGTGGACAGAGCCTCTCCCTCGACATCCTCAGCAATTATCAGGAGCTTTTTGCCCTGCTGAACTATCTGTTCAAGAATCGGAAGCAATTCCTGTATGTTTGATATTTTTTTATCTGTAATAAGTATATATGCATCATCAAGCACAGCTTCCATTTTTTCGGTATCGGTAACCATATACAATGATATACAGCCTCTGTCAAACTGCATGCCTTCCACTACATCGAGAGTCGTACCGAAGGTATTGGACTCTTCAACCGTAATAACGCCATCCTTGCCAACCTTTTCCATGGCTTCGGCAATAAGCTCTCCGATTGTCTCGTCGGCGGCGGAAATAGAAGCGACCTGCGTAATAGCTTCTTTGCTTTCAATGGGTCTTGATGTTTTCTTAAGCTCTTCTACAGCTGTATCCACGGCCTTTTGAATACCTTTTTTAACTATTATCGGGTTTGCCCCTGCCGCAACATTCTTAAGACCTTCTCTGATCATCGCCTGTGCAAGCAGTGTTGCCGTAGTGGTTCCGTCCCCGGCAACATCGTTTGTCTTTGTAGCCACTTCCTTAACAAGCTGTGCACCCATATTTTCAAAGGGGTCCTCAAGTTCTATTTCCTTCGCTATTGTAACCCCGTCATTAGTAATTACAGGTGATCCGAACTTTTTATCAAGAACCACATTCCTTCCCTTTGGGCCCAGTGTAATCTTGACTGTATTTGCAAGCTGGTTAACGCCGCTTTCAAGCGCTCTTCTTGCATCTTCAGAATATCCGATTTGTTTTGCCATATATATCGCCTCCTATTTATTCGACTATTGCCAATACGTCGCTCTGCCTGATGATCAAATACTCATTGCCATCCATTTTTACCTCTGTCCCGGCATATTTTGAGTATATGATCTTATCTCCGGCTTTTAATTCCAGCGGAACTTTTTTGCCGTCTATCATTTCTCCGGAACCTACTGCGAGGACTTCACCCTGCATTGGTTTTTCCTTTGCGGTACCCGGAAGCACTATACCGCTTTTTGTTGTTTCTTCACTTTCGATGACTCTGATCACTACTCTGTCACCAAGTGGTTTGATATTCATACATAATCCTCCTTAAAAGCAATTATTTTAAATTGTTATGTACTGTTGTTATTAGCACTCATCTGAATTGAGTGCTAACTACACTTATTATAATAATTTATGGCAAATACATAATCAAACCCCTAAATAAGCCAAATACGGCCTAATGTTCCGAATATCCCACATTACATGATATTATCCCAATAATACTCCGTATTTATACCATTTGCTTTATATTTCTCCAAGCAGATGTCTCCCTTGCAAAATAAAAGAGATACTCCTGCGCAAACCCTGCCAAATCACCGAACTTCTCTTCTGCAAAGCGCTGTATCCCTTTCATTCCTACATCTTTTTCAAGGTAGAAATATTCTGTCACCCTTTTTACCCAGACATCAACAGGATAAGCTCTATATTTCCCCATCGAAAAAAGCATTATGCAGTCCGCTACCTTTGGACCTACGCCGGGGACTTGCATAAGCAGCCTCCTGGCACTGTCAGTATCCAGGCTGGAGATCTCCTGAAGATTTATTTCCCCCGTTCCCACCATTCTTGCTGCCTCGTATATATATCTGCACCTGAACCCGGCACGGCACAAAGATATCCCTTCAATTCCCGCCTCCAACAGCCTCTCCGGATCGGGGAATGCATAACTGTCATCCCCTTTGTAACTAACTGGTCTTCCGTACATTTGGGCAAGCAGTCCAACACTTCTTGATATCATCGGTATGCTGTTGTTTGCTGAAACAATAAAGGATACAAGGATCTCCCAGGGCTCCTGCTTCAATATCCTTATACCTCTTCCGTGCTTTATAGCCATGTCCAGTACGGGGTCTTCAGAAAGCACTTTTTTTATGTCGCTGTAATCCCTACCCAGATCAAAATAATCAAACCATATATCCCAAAAATCTTTAAGGTTGGTATTGTCAAGAAACACAACCCTATTTTCATAATCCGATCTGACATTGATCACCTTTCCGAAAGCAACCCCGGTATAACTTCCATCCCCTTCCTTAATCCAGCGGAAACACTGCCCGCATTCAAAAATATGCCTGGCATCAAAATCCCCGACATCTTCAAGAACCAAACCGTTATCAACTTCAATGACTTTCATTTCATGCCCCTTTACGCATATTCCATTATGCACCATCTACTGCATATCGGCTGCCCATTGTCCTGCATTGCACATTGCATATCGGCTGCCCATTGTCCTGCATTGCACATTGCATATCGGCTGCCCATTG
>CAYURW010000003.1:0-10769 GCA_964447145.1 uncultured Clostridiaceae bacterium | reverse complement strand
TCCAATATTCATTGCTTATAGCATATTATCCGTTGCCCTACATTGTAATGACCTTGACCATAATATTCAGACTCAGTACATTTAAACCGGTCATATACTCAATTTCCTCTACGAGCTTTTTCTGAAGCTCAAGCACCATAAGATCAATCCTTGTAATAAGCTTTATGGATAAATCAATGTCAATGACCACCCCATCCGGCTTATTCTCTATCCTTATCCTTAATATTTTGTTGACTCTTTCAACCTCGGATACACAAATAGTGATAATTTGAACCAGTGCAGTCCTGGTAAGCTCATATTTACCCAAATAGCTGAAGGTTGGCCGTATTATTGTCTTTTCGACCATATCCGAAAACCGGCCCTTTTTGCTGAATATTTTCAGTGAATCTATAAAATATCCTGAAAAATCTTTTTTGACCTCAAAGGTGGGTACAGGTATTACATGCTTCCCATCCTCACGACGTGATTTTTTTGCCGTTTCGATTTCCTTTTCCGTCGACACATCCTCTATGTTAAGTATTTTGTAAAACTCGGGCAGCTCCAAAGTCTGTCGGATCTCCTGCACCATTTTGATAGAGGTGCCAAGTATAAGGAGCTTTTCCGGATTTATTTCCTCTATGGCATTTCTGACCTTTTCCCTGTGCCCGGGGTCATGAAAAAGCGCCCTCCTCACGGACGCTATGCGGGTATTTTCCCTCTTTGCTGAATGGCCGGCTATGACCCTAGTGCCGCCTATCAATAACCCATCATCGATTATATAGGCTATATCCCTTTCCCTTGCAACTATAAAAGCCTTATAGCTTTTCCCGGTGCCGCTCTGCCCGATAAGCGCAAAAACCTCCACGACTATACCCCCAATACCTGTGCAAGCTTATTTTTTTGCCTTTGTCATTTCTTCCCTCTCTTTGAGAAGATATGATATTGTAAATAGGCTTTCACTTAAGTGAACATTCTCAATTATTACATTGCCTTTCAGCTTCAGATCGACCGGGGCAAAATTCCATATTGCCAATATGTCGCAATCCACGAGCATTTCTGCTATTTTTTGCGTGCCCTCCTTAGGGGTGCAAAGGATACCGATCTCTATGCCCTTCTCTTTGACAAAGCTTTCTATCCGGTCAATAGGCATGATCGTATGCCCTTTTACCATATCTCCAATTTTTTTTGGATTATTGTCAAAAATTCCGTAAAGCTTGAAACCGCTTTCTTCAAAAAAAGTATAATTGGCAATGGCCCTTCCTACGTTGCCTGCACCGATTATTACAGTCCTGTATACCCTGTTCAGCCCCAAAATCTCCCCGATCTCCAGGTGCAATTCCTCCACGTTATAGCCATAGCCTTGCTGCCCGAAACCTCCAAAACAATTCAGATCCTGCCTTATCTGGGATGCTGTAAAACCTGTGATGCGGCTAAGCTCCTGGGATGATACCCTACTGATATCATTGTTTAACAATTCTCTTAAATACCTGTGATATTTGGGCAGTCTCCTAACTACAGCCATAGATACGTCGCTGAATCTCTCCATGTTATCTACTCCCAACATTGATAATATACAAAACAGAAATTAAATTCACATTTGCAGAATATGCCGCCATATCGCTGATTTAGAATGCGATGTAGGTTTTGGCATATTCCAAAAACTACTGTATATGGTAAGCTAATTTTATTATATACTAAGGATGTTGTCAAGAATTAGCATTTGTGGGTTGCTTTCTGCTGGTACATTATTTATGGGTGCCTTTACTGTTATTATTGCCCCCTTATGCATGTTGCTTTGTATCAGTCTTTATATATAATTGCCAATTCCTGATACCGTATGCAAACATTTAGAATTTCTGATACCGTATGCAAACATTTAGAATTTCTGATACTGTATGCAAACATTCAGTATTTCTGATAAAATGTATTACAGATATATGTTTCGCACTAAACATTTTCATTAAATTCATATGTCGGAGGAACTTTATGATAATCCTTTCAGGTACCAATATTAATAAAAGCTATGGCATTGATGTTATTTTAGAGGATATAACCTTCACTGTTCAGGAAAATGACAAAATCGGGATCGTCGGTGTTAATGGAGCGGGGAAGTCAACCTTTTTCAAAATAATTGCAGGGGAGCTTGAGGAAGATTCAGGAGAAATATATATAAGTAAGAGTGTACGCATAGGGTATATGCCCCAGGAGCTTAACTTAGAATCCGAAAATAATGTCTTTGATGAAATGCTGGCTGTTTTTGACCGTTTATTAAGGCTTGAAAAAGAGATCCGCAGCCTTGAGACAAGGATCAGCAGCCTGGACAAACACGAGGATAGCAAGGCAGACGAACCTCTTCTTAAGGAATATTCGGATTTGCAGGAGAAATATAAAGAGAACAATGGTTTTGGTTATAGAAGTCGAATAAGGGGAGTCCTCAAAGGCCTTGGCTTTTCTGAGGATGATTATTGCAAGCCAGTATCTACCCTAAGTGGAGGACAGAAAACAAGAATTGCATTGGGGAAGCTCCTTTTGCAGGATCATGACATTCTGCTTCTGGATGAGCCTACCAATTCCCTTGATATACAATCTGTGGAGTGGCTGGAGGAGTACCTTGGGAGCCTTAAATGCACAATGCTTATAATTTCCCATGACCGTTATTTCCTTGATGTGATAACAAACAAAACCTTTGAAATTGAAAATCTTACTCTCAAGGGCTACAGCGGCAATTATTCAGAATACATTGCAGAGAAACAGCGCCTAAGGGAGATCCTTCAAAAAGGTTATGAGGAACAGCAAAAAGAGATATCCAGACAGGAAGCAATAATCGCCAGATTCAGGCAGTACAACAGGGAAAAAAGCATCAGGCAGGCCGAAAGCAGAGAAAAAGCTCTGGAGCGGGTCGAAAGGGTCGCAAAACCCCATAGCCTGCACGGAAATATTAAACTCAAATTCGAACCGGGTATAAGAAGCGGCAATGATGTATTAGCAGTTGAGGGCCTTGCCAAATCCTTTGACCAGCTGCTCTTTGAAAATATTAATTTCGAAATAAAACGCGGGGAAAGAATTGCATTGCTGGGACCCAATGGAATAGGCAAAACCACCATGCTTAAGACAATCGCAGGTATAATCGCTGCAGATGCAGGCTATGTGAGACTTGGGGCCAATGTCATTATCGGTTATTATGACCAGGAACAGGAAAACCTGGATATAAACAATACCGTGATAAATGAAATATGGAATGAATACCCGGGGCTGAGTCAGACAGAACTCCGAACCAGGCTGGCGGCTTTTCTGTTTCCGGGGGAAGATGCATTTAAGGAGATTGGAAAGCTTAGCGGCGGAGAAAAAAGCAGAGTTGCCCTGTTAAAGCTAATCCTTTCAAAATCTAATTTTCTTTTGATGGATGAGCCCACCAATCACCTGGACATATTATCCAAGGAAGTGCTTGAAAATGCTTTGATAAACTACTCGGGCACTGTACTGCTGGTCTCTCATGACAGATATTTTTTAAACAAAACCGCCACCGGGATAATTGAGCTGAAACGGAACCGCTGCATCAGATATAATGGAGGCTACTCCTATTATGCAGAGAGGAAGAAAGCTCAAAATAGCTGTTCTCTTTCTATACATGCAGCGAATCAAGAATCTCCCGCCTCCGCCAAAACTGATTGGCTGAAACAAAAGGAAGAGGAGTCAAAGCTCCGGAGGCATCAAAAAATGCTTGAAGCAGTTGAGAGGGAAATTGAACAGACAGAAAAGTACTTAAAAGAAATCGAAGAAGCATTAAGGGTTCCCGAAGTATTCAGCGACCACGTTAAATGCCAGGAGCTCCACAACAGGCAGGAAGAGCTTGAGGCAGTCCTTGATGCCCTTTACATGGAATGGAACGAGCTTAGCGAGTAAATGCAATCCTTTCTATTCCGGTATAAACATTCATCCTTTCCCCTCTGACAAAACCGACGACTGTTAAGCCGATTTGATCCGCAATCTGCAGTGCCAGATCCATGGGCGCCGATCGGGATACTATCACCGGAATATCCCTTTTGGCTGTTTTCATCAGCATTTCTGAAGAAACCCTCCCGGTCGTCAGCACTATTTTATCTTCAAAAACCACATCCGATGCAAAAGCTTCCCCTATGACCTTGTCCAGGGCATTATGTCTTCCGATGTCTTCGTTAAATATCAATATTTTCTCCCCGTCACTCAAAGCTGCGCCGTGGACCCCTCCCGTATCCCGGAATATCCGGGACCTGGCTGCAAATTCCTCCATTAAAAACAATATATTTTCATGATTAATACGTAGCTTTTTGTCGGAAATTTTTAGAGACGGATCCTGTAAGCCAAATAATGTAAAGCCCCCGCTGCATCCCTTTGCAGTCCTTCCTTTTTTCTTCAAATTCAGAAGATCCCCCGCACCCTTTGACAGTTCAGCATAGGCTGCACCCTTTGACAGTTCAACATAGGCTGCACCCTTTTCTTCATCTATGTTGACCGACTTCACATCCGACTTATTCCTGATGAATTCCTCGGAAAGCAGGTATCCGAGGGTCAGATAGCTGAGGCTTCCGGGGGAGCACATAAGAGTGACTGCCTCTTCCCCGTTTACACAGATGGTAAAAGGATACTCCCGCACAACAGTGTCGGAAATCTCCAAAACCTCACCTTTATCATATCTGGTCAGCACTATTTCTCTTTGCTTGTTCACCGATTCACCTCCGCTTTATCCCTATCTAATATTATTATACTGTTTAACAGGCATTTTTATCAAATGCCTGCGGCGCATTGCCACAATTGCGCAAGCGCTCATTGAAATGATGTGCAGGTAAACAAAAGAGATGACCTCCGGTGGAAATCATCTCTTAATATGGTCAGTACAGTTTAACCTTCCATACCGCTTACTTTTTCAAGCTTCACGGCAGCCACTTTATATTCCCCTGTCTTTGTAATAGGATCAAGGGCTGAGCTGGTAAGCTCATTTGCCGGTGACTCTTTGTAATGGAATGTCATGAATATCGAACCCGGTTTTACTTTGTCGGTGATGGTTACTCTGGTAATTACGGAGCCTCTCCTTGAAGTAACTCTCATGAAGCCTTCCTCTTCCAGTCCAAGCTTTGCAGCATCAACAGGGTTGATCTCCGCAAGCTCATAAGGCCTTATCGCATCCAGGTTCTTGGAATATCTTGTCGTTACATTATAATGAGTAATCATTCTGCCTGTTATAAGGATTGTTGGGTACTCACCATCAACGACCTCAGCCGGAGGTGCATATTCCTGAGGCTTGATCTGGGCTTTGCCCTTGGGGAATGTACCCTTATGGAGATATTGCGTTCCGGGATGGTCTTCCGTCGGGCAGGGCCACTGCAAACCGGCTTTTTCGATTCTTTTGTAGGTAATTCCCCTGTAGCTCGGTGTTGCTGCCCTTACCTCTTCATATATCTCTTCGGCATCCTTATAATCAAAGCCTTTGACTCCCATTTCTTTTGCTATATCGCAAATAATTTTCCAGTCTTCCCTTGCCTGTCCGGGAACCTCTACAGCCTTTCTAACCCTCTGGACCCTTCTTTCGGTGTTGGTAAAGGTACCTTCCTTCTCAGCATAGCATGATGCAGGAAGTATTACGTCTGCAAGCTTCGCAGTTTCGCTCATGAACAGCTCCTGTACCACCAGGAAATCCAGGTTATTCAATGATGCCTTGACATGGTTGGCATCAGGATCAGTCAATACCGGATCCTCTCCCATGATATACATGGCCTTCAGCTTGCCTGCATGAGCTTCATCAAACATTTCCGGGATCGTAAGCCCTTTGCTTGTGTTGAGCTTTGTTTTCCAAAGGTTCTCAAAGAACTGTATATTTGTATCCACGTTAACAGCCTGATATCCGGAGAATACGTTTGGCAGTGCTCCCATGTCGCAGGCTCCCTGAACGTTGTTCTGTCCGCGTATCGGGTTGATTCCTGCATTCTCGATCCCAAGGTGCCCTGTGATCATTGCGAGATTAGCAAGGCTCATAACGTTTGCTGTTCCGGTAACATGCTCGGTAATTCCCAGAGTATAGAATATGCCTGCTTTTCTCGTATTTGCATATAACTTGGCTGCTTCATAAAGCATCTCTTCCGAAATACCTGTGATTTCGGTAACAACCTTCGGAGGATACTTTTCTATAACTTTCAAAAGCTCGTCAAAGTCGGTGCAGCGGGCCTCAATATACTCCTTGTCATGCCACCCTTCCTTGACTATGATGTGCATCAGTCCGTTTATTAAAGCTATATCTGATCCCGAATTAAGAGGAAGCCACATATGGGACATTTCCGCAAGCTCTGTACGGCGGGGATCGACAACAATGAGCTTAGATCCGTTCCTGGCTGCTCTCTTCATTTTGTTTCCTATTATCGGATGAGCTTCTGTAGCATTTGATCCAATAATGAACAGTACTTCGTTGCCTTCTACTTCAGATATTGAATTTGTCATGGCTCCGCTTCCTAATGTAGCTGCAAGACCTGCAACTGTCGGAGCATGTCACGTCCTTGCGCAGTGGTCAACGTTATTTGTGCCTACTGCCGCTCTCATAAATTTCATGAACAGGAAGTTCTCCTCATTGGTGCAACGGGCTGAGCTCAGTCCTCCCACTGCATCCGGTCCGTATTTCTCTTTTACTTCCTTAAGCTTCCCTGCAACGGTCTCTAAAGCCGTCTCCCAGGTAGTTTCTACGAATTCCCCATTCTTCTTGATCAAAGGAGTAGTAATTCTATCGGGGTTATATATAAAATCCGTGTGATATCTTCCTTTTACGCAAATGGATGTGCCGTTGACTACGGAATCCGGATTGGGTGTAACTCCGACCACCTTTTTATTCTTAATGTTCAGGTCGAAATTGCATCCTACTCCGCAAAATGGACATGTAGTGGTTACTTTGGATACTTCCCACGGCCTTGTGCCTTTTAATTGCTTATTTACCAGGGCACCGGTTGGACATACACTAATGCATTGCCCGCACAATCTGCAATTCTTGTAGTCTATCGGAGCATCAAGGGCTGTCGCTATCCTTGTTTTGTAACCTCTGCCCGCAAAGTCTATAGTGTTTGTAACCTGAACCTCTCTGCATACCCTAACGCATTTTCCGCACAAAATACATTTGCTCTGGTCTCTCTCCATAACAGGATTGAGGCTGTCAATGGTGTAAACCCTCTTGTCTCCCTTGTATGAAGATTTTTTGATACCATACCTGTATGCATAGTCCTGAAGCTTACATTGACCGGCCTGTTCACAGGTCAAACAATCTTCGGGGTGACTTGCCAAAAGCAAATCAAGGATCTCTCTCCGTGCTTTAACTACTCTGTCGGACTCTGTCTGGACAACCATTCCTTCCCTTACCTCATTTGTGCAAGATGCAAGAAGGGTTTTTGCTCCTTCGACCTCTACCAGGCACATCCTGCATCCACCAAATGAAGAAAGGTTTTTATCGTGACAAAAAGTAGGAATATCTACTCCGTTTTCTATTGCGGCGTCCAGAATAGATGATCCTTCTTTTGCCGATACTACTTTTCCGTTAAGGGTAAATGTAACCATTCCTTCACCTCCATGAATTAAACCATTTTGTAATATTCTCCGCCTAAAACTATCATATAAACACAAGTAGATTATATAAAACTTTCAACTGCTTGTCAACTTTTTATCAATAGGCACGGGCATCATTCCATTAACTTATTAATAGACTGGAACCCAACCTAATCCTTGTGTTATAATATAAATTAATGCAATTTTAATAAAAGTAATTTTGGGGTGATAGTGTGAATGTAATAAAGACAGAAGATGCTATAGGTATGATATTGGGCCACGACATTACCGAAATCATACCGGGGGAATTCAAAGGAGCCGCCTTCAAAAAAGGGCATATAATTACAGAAAACGATATAGAAAGGCTATTAAGAATAGGGAAAGAACATATATATGTTTTTGAGCTCAAGGAAGACGAGCTCCATGAGAATGAAGCGGCTATAAGGTTGGCTAACTTATTTGCAGGGCCCGGAATTTATTTTTCGGAGCCTACGGAGGGAAAGGTCAGCTTCAAGCCTGAGTTCAATGGTTTCTTAAAAGTAAACAAGAAACTTTTAAACAAAGTCAATGAAACCGGAGATCTCTGCTTTGCCACAATTCAGGGGGATATTTGCGTTGAAAAGGATGCTCTTTTGGGGGGTTGCAGAATTATTCCCTTAATGATAAAAAAAGAAAAAATTGAATCCGTTGAAAATATTGTAAAGGGCAAGGATCCAATAATTGAAATTAAGCCCTTTAAGTGTTTCAAGACAGCCGTAATAGTCACCGGCTCTGAAGTATATAAAGGAAGGATCGAGGACAAATTCGGCCCTGTCGTCGAAAAAAAGATAAAACAATTCTGTTCGGATATTTTTCACAAAACTATAGTTCCCGACGAAACGGAAATAATAAAGGAAGCAATACTAAAAGCAAAGGATCTGGGGGCGGAGCTCATTATAGTCACCGGCGGCATGTCTGTGGACCCAGATGACAAGACTCCCGGCGCCATAAAAGCGACCGGCGCCAATATAATCACATACGGCACCCCCGTTTTGCCCGGAGCAATGCTTCTTTTTGCATACCTGGACAAAATACCCGTATTCGGTTTGCCCGGATGTGTAATGTATGCCCGCACCACAGCTTTTGACCTGCTGATTCCCAGAATATTCGCTGGAGAAAAAATATCCAAAAAAGATATTACCGCCATGGGGTACGGAGGACAATGCCTGTCCTGCACCCCCTGTAAATATCCTTACTGCAATTTTGGAAAACACTGAGGAGAGAAAAGATGATACAAAACATTACCATTGAAGAAGCAAAGGAAATTCTCCTAAGAGAGAATGCAGATGTCAGGCTGGCCGAATTACCCATATTGGAGAGCCTGGACCACGTATTGGCGGAGGACATTGTATCCGATATAAACATGCCTCCTTTTGACAGATCCCCTCTTGACGGGTATGCATACAGGTCTGAGGACGGCAAAGCTGCATCGGAGCATTTCCCTGTGATCCTGGAGGTCATAGACAGCATACAGGCCGGATATGTCAGCCATAAAAAAATCGGCAAGGGCCAGGCTATAAGAATAATGACCGGAGCCAAAATACCCGAAGGAGCGGACGTAGTTACTGCATATGAGGAAACGGAATTTACCGATAAAGAGGTCAAAATATTCAGACCCCAAAAACCCCAGTCCAATATTGTCAAAACGGGTGAGGATATGGGAATAGGGGACCTTATTCTGCAAAGGGGAATGACCATAGGCCCTGCAGAAATTGGCATACTGGCTTCACTGGGTAAAAACAGCGTCAAGGTGCATTCAATGCCCAAGGTTGCTGTTTTGGCCACAGGCGACGAGCTTGTAGCCGTTGACGAAAACCTTAGGGAAGGCAAAATAAGGAACAGCAATTCCTATACAATTGCAGCCCAAATCAAAAGGCTGGGGGGAGAAGCTGTCATGCTGGGGATCTTTAAAGATAACACTGAGGACCTCAGACCGGAGCTGGATTCAGCACTGAAGTGGGCAGACATGGTAATTGTGACGGGGGGCGCATCGGTAGGAGATGCGGATATCACAAAGGAAGCCTTTCGTGAGGCGGGAGCCGATATACTGTTCTGGAAAGTGAAAATGAAACCGGGCTCACCGATTATTGCGGCACGGCACAAAAATAAGTTCCTGTTCGGATTGTCAGGTAATCCGGCGGCGGCATATATAACCTTTGAGTTGTTTGTCAGACCGGCTCTGTTACGGCTGATGGGAAAGACAAAATACAACTTCATGGAGGTAAGCTCCGTATTGGAAAATGATTTTAACAAAATCAGCGGTCAGAACAGATATGTAAGAGCATTCACCTACAAAAAAGAAGGAAGCTATTATACAAGACTTGCAAGCAAACACAGTTCGGGAGTATTGTCCAGTTTGTCCGGCAGGAATTCTCTGCTATTTATCCCCGGGGGATCAGCCCCCCTAAAAAAGGGAGACAAAGTAAAGGTGCAGCTGATCAATTATCCGGAGGTAGAAGAATGATCCCTGTGTTTTCAATTGTTGCTAACAGCTCAAAAACAGGCAAAACCACCGTGCTGTGCAATATAGTCAGGGAATTAAAGCTCAGGGGCTACAGGGTCTGCACTATCAAGCACGATGTCCACGGCTTTGATATAGACCATCCGGGAAAGGACACCTGGATGCATGCTCAGGCCGGAGCTGATATTGTTGCCATATCATGCCCCGGCAAAATTGCAGTTATTGAGCAGCTGGAAAAAGAATATACCTTAGATGAAATTTTGAGTAAGATTCATAATGTAGACATTGTCATAACAGAGGGATACAAGGAAGAAAACAAGCCCAAGCTGGAGGTTTTCAGAAAGGGGGTATCCGCCGGGCTCCATTCAAAGGGCGAAGATCTTTTTGCAATTGTCACAGATACACCGATAGATAAAGAAATTCCGCAGTTCGATTTTTCACAGATAAAAGAAACGGTGGACTTGATAGAAAATAAGTTTTTGAAATAGAGGGAAACAAAGGCGCAGAGGGAAACAAAGGCGCAGAGGGAAACAAAGGCGGCCTTGTTGCATTTCTGTCCATAAGCCTTTTTCGGAGGAAATTCCGGTACGTGCACTTAAATTAACTTAGAACAAATGCTTTTTCTTATGTAAACCTGTTAAACATCGATAATCAAGAATTTGTACGAACTTCTGGACAAATTTTTGATTAAGGGACTGAATTGACACTCAAATCCGCTAAATCGGTTAACATAAAT
>CAYURW010000002.1:52438-54914 GCA_964447145.1 uncultured Clostridiaceae bacterium | reverse complement strand
GGACCTTTGTTTTTAGCCTTATCCGGTTATTTCTGCGTTGGGTTATTGTAGGGGGTGCATGTCCCGATCCATTTAACCCAAACAATATATCCAATATATGATATACCGGCTTTTTTGCAGCCGCAAAAATATCCCGGCAATTTGAGCAATAAGCTATATATGGGTTATTGCTCTCATTTACCCTAACCTTGACCACCTCTTTGGCAAATGCCGGGTTTGCAACGGATACCTGCCCTCCAAAGCTGCAGCACCTGGCATACTTTCCCTCGTAGGGAAGGGGTTCAAGGTCAAAGTCTGCCTTTGCCGCAAGATTCCTTATAGTCTGCTGAAGCTCGGGCTCATAACGGCTGGTGCAGGGGTCAAATACAGATGCAATCTCATAGTCACCTTTCATTGAAGGCTGTATTCCCATTTCCTCAAATATCTGATAAAGAAAAACTCCCGCAATTTCCGGCAAATATTTCTGGAAGGTCTGTTTGCATGTAGGGCATGCAAATATGGCAGCCGGCTTACCTAGGCTCTCCCATTTTTCACGCAGGCCGTCAATTGCCCCTCGGTGCAAAGGCTCATCCCCCGCCCATTCCGCAGGCACTCCGCAGCAACCGAGCATAAGTGCCGTATCGGGTTTGTATTTCAAAAGATGGCGGTAGCTTTCCGTAACATATAAAGGTTCCGAAGCCCCAAGCTGGCACCCGGGGAAAAACATATAGCTGCTTTTTTTGTATCCTTCAGGAGTTCTGCAAAGAGCTGAGGATTTGCCGTTGGCAGCCTCCATATCTCTAAGCCAGAAGTCGTGATACGCCCAGGGCATAGCCCCTTTTTCCCTCATAGCCCTGTGGCTCCGCAGTAAAAACTCTCCTGTATCTATATCCTGGGGGCACAACTCCTTACATAAGCCGCAATGATTACAGGTCGCAATAAGCCTTGTCGCAACAGTGCCATTTCCGTCAAGAGTCCCCGGGTGAATGGTTATCTCTACCTCTTCTCCTATACGCTTAGGATATTTGCTGTAATATCTCATAAGGTCGCAATGCCTTATACAGGCATCGCAGGAACACCTAAGGCAGCGTTTGGCTTCATTGGTTGCCTCCTCTGCAGTATAGAGCCCACCTTCGGCTGGTGTTACCGGGTCCTGCTTTTTTATAAGTGAGGCATCAAGCTTTATCTTTGTTCCGGATTCGGGTATTGGCTGATTCATATTCCCGGTCTTAAGATACCTTTCAATAGAATTGACTACCTGCAGCCCGTCCGATATAGCCTCCATAGTATTGCTCCCGCACAGCCCGCCCCCTAAAAAAACTCCGGGCCTGCTGCTGGCATAAGCACCTGTTTCGCTTCTTTCCAGGCCAAAATCATCGCCCCCCGCTCCGGTTGCAATATATATAGCATCCTGCCCGATTTCATCCAGACTTTTGATCCCGGTGTTCAGGCAAAGGGTATATTCCTCATGCATAAATTGATGCTTTATGTCCTCCAGAAAAATATCCGGGGACATAAGCTCCCAGAGATGTCCGCCGATGAGGTCAGATTTTTCATAAACCGTAACCTTGTATTCCTTCGATGCCATGCGCAATGCGCAGGCAAGGCCGCTTATTCCGGCGCCGATTATGGCGATGCTTTTCCCTTTGTCGGGAAGGTTATAGCTATTGGGATCCAAATTGCGTGCATATTTTATGGCAGCCTTCTCAAGGGACTTGATTGAAACAGCCGCATCGACCCTTGTCCTTGGGCACACTTTCCTGCAGGGTTCTTCGCACAATTCAGACACTATGCGGGGGAAACCCACAGTATTCAAATATGCTCTGTATGCAGCATTAAAATTCCCCCTCTGAATTTTTGCCATAAAGTCCCGGATATCCAGCTTGAAGGGGCATGCGGCAGTACAAAAAGCGGGTTCGTTTTGTAGACACTCTTTTATTTCTTCCTTAAATTTTTCCATATAATACTCCGTTATCCGATACATGTAATATCGTCAAAAATATGAATATTGCGTCCCGGCGGCAATACTGCGCCGGGACGCAATCATTACTAGAAGAACCTTTCGGCGGTAGCATTGCCCAACGGGATGAAGAAATCTTCGCCTCCGAATTTTACAGGATTTTCTTTTATGTTTTCCAGCTCGTCATAAAGGTCTGAGCCCAGGAAGTACTTCTTGGGAGGTTCTATCTTGCCTCCGGCAGCCAGGATGTCAAGTCCTGCCTTAACCTTTTCAGGCAGTGCAGGCATTTCATATATACGCACACCGCAGGCATTGTTGATGGCGTTAAGCACAGCCATATGCCCTGAGGACTGGAATCCTTCCGAGGCTCCGGAAGAACCGAAGGGTCCTACCTCGTCCGGTCTGTCATACTGCAGCAGGTTTATTTCATCCGGTATATCCTTTGCGTATGGTACACCTGCGCCCAGCATGTTGTTGTGTTTTTCCACGTCATGATAGTTCTCGCTTAATGCAAAGCCGATACCATGGGATATTCCG
>CAYURW010000002.1:7345-52428 GCA_964447145.1 uncultured Clostridiaceae bacterium | reverse complement strand
TAAGCCTGGCCCTGCACTGCATCAATATTCCCAACCTTGCCAACATCATATACACAGGTGAACTTGAGAGTCGTGGTCTTGCCTGTGGCTGTATCCACCTCTACCTCTGCCATGTTGAGGCAATAAGTAAAGGCCGGTGTCGGATCTCCCACCCCTGTATTGGGGTCAAGGCGGCAAAGTCCCGGAACAGATGTCGTTTCAAAGGTTCCTTTATATTTTGTCGGTATACCTTCAGCTACCATCTCATCGTAAGTCCTGTAGGTGCCATCCGGTTTGCGCATTGCATTCATAAGCTTTTCGGCAGCATCTATGGTTGCTCTTCCACTCATGAAATGGGTACGGCTTGCGCCGGACATTCCACTGTCGGGGCAAAGCTTGGTATCATTCTGCACAAGCCTTACCTGCTCAGGTTTTACTTTCAGGGGCTTCAATGCTTCCAATGTCAGCATCAGAGAACCTACAGTACCACCCTGGCCAAGCTGCTGGTATGTATCATATTTAATAAACATATTATTAGGGGCAATTTCCAGTGCTACTGAAGCCCTGTCGGTGCCTCCTTCTGTAACGTTGAATCCTCCCCAGGATATTCCAACGCCGCGGCGTTTTGCAGGTGTATCTGCAGCTTTAGCCTCTTTGACAGCCTTTTCATAACGGGGTTTCAATATTTTCATCATTTCTTCCATCGGATACTGACGGAAGGGATAACTGTTGATATTGGTATCGCCTTCACGGGCAATGTTTATCCAGCGGAATTCAAAGGGATCTATTCCGGCTTTCTCTGCAAGCATATCCATTAGTGCTTCAGACATTGTATATGCCTGTGGAGATCCGTAGCTCCTGTATGCAGTACCAAAGTTGTGATTGGTGTTTGCTATACGGCAGAGACCTGCCACATTAGGTACCTTGTAGGGGAAGAACGCAAAGCGCGGAGGCTTTGTCATTATATCGTCACCGCCCCATGAGTATGCTCCGTGGTCCATACCAAAGTCAAATTCGGCAGCGGTTATCTTGCCGTTTTCATCGCAGCCAACACGGCCGTTTGAATGGCATGGGCACCTTTTGCCGGAGAAATGCTGATGCTCTTCGTAGCTCAAAGAAAGCGCCACCGGCTTTTTGGTCACAACTGCGGCAGCAGCTGCAAGGCAAATGTCCCCTGCATTGGTGGACCAGCCAAAGCTTGCACCGGTCGGGTTCATGACTATGCGAAGCTTATCCTTCGGCACTCCTACGGAATTGCCCATACGTCCGATGGAGGAGTATACACCCTGAGACTTGCACTGTATTGTAAGATTGTCTTCTTCATCAAAATAAGCCTGAACAGTCGTACCTTCTATTGTCAAGTGAGGCTCGCGTGAAGAATAGAAGCTTCCGGAGGCACTGAAAGCAGACTCATCAATTATGTCTTTGACCTTTGATGCATCTTCCAACCCTGCACCCTTCAATACCGGCTGCATCGAGAATATATTGGGTGTATCCTCATGTACACGGATGGAGTCCGGCATTACCGCATCAACGAAATTCAGGTATTCGGGAAGCTTTTCTATCTTAACTTTAACCTTTGCTGCAGCTGCTCTGGCATGTTCCTTTGTGTCCGCTACTGCAAGAGCAACTACGTCACCATAACGGAATATCTTATCTTCGGCAAGAACCTTACGGCTGGGAACCATAACAGTTGTACGTTCGTGGAATTGTCCTTCAGCCATAACGTTAGAACCGCCGGCCTCTTTCAGTTCCTTATGGGTTATTATTTTTACAACTCCGGGCATCTTTTCGGCTTCGGAGGTGTCTATGGCCAGTATTTTAGCGTGATGGGCGATCCTTGGCTGTGCAACTGCTACATGCAGACTCTCTGCAGGCATTTTGAGCTCCTGATCGTCACCATAATCCGCAAGACCGCAAACCTTTGCAAGGGAATCCGGGCGAACAAGGGGCTTCCCGTAATATTCTCCGTCTTCAGGAAGCTTGAAGGTTATGTCATCTATGGTCGCTTCTCCGCGAACTACCTTTGCGGCAACCATTACTGCATCGACTATTTGTTTGTACCCTGTGCAGCGGCAGACATTGCGGTGTTTCTGGAACCAATCTCTGACTTCATCTCTGGTGGGATTATTGTTTTCCAAAAGCAATCCGTAAGCTGACACTATGAAGCCTGGGGTACAAAAACCGCACTGTACAGCACCACAATTCATAAATGCAACCTGCAGCGGATGCAAATTGTTGGGGGTACCAATACCTTCGATGGTTACAACCTTGCTGTACTCTTCTACTGTCTTGATCTTCTTGGTACAGGAACGGATAACCTTTCCGTTGAGTATAAGAGAACATGATCCGCATACACCTGTTCCGCAGCCGACCTTAGTGCCTGTAAGGCCTAAGCGGCGTACAACATCTGCAAGGGAATCCTTTTCCGGGTCGCACATAAACATACGATTTACGCCATTTATGTTCAACCACATTTTTCTTAGCTTCATGCACATTACCTCCTTTATATTTCATGAATCCCGTATATCTTCAGTGATGAATACCACAATTCATGACTATTTAATGAACTTTTTTAGACACAAAAAAACAGGAGAGTATTACAACATTCCATCATAAATATACTAATTGCTTACTATTTTGTCAATAAAGAAGCAAATATTTTACTTTCCGTCACATAGGATAAATGGGCCATTAGCAAAAAAAACTTGGTATGCCTCTTCCAAGCCTTGATTTTAGACGCATATACCCTAACCTCCCAACATATTCCTTAACTCGTAATATCACGATTCGTTTTATATAAAAATGCTATGCAGGATATGCCGGTATACAGTCATACAGAAATCTGTTTAAGTACGGTAAAACATACTCCTATCAAAATGTATAGGTTGAAGCAAATATGCAATAATGCCTATCCGACGCAAATCATATGGTTTAGAGAAATGTCGGCTTGCCGCATTTGATGCATAGAGCAATATAATACAATAATTATTCCAATAATCAGGTTATTATATCAATAGGATATTAGTGGAAAGGTGGTGTTTACGTGGAATTTGAAAACGGTATAGTCAGCAATTTTACTGACTGCAGAAAAAGCCGGCTGCTCAGTTGGAACGAACACAGTACATTCAAGGGCGTGTTTTTGAAGCATCTTATCAAAGGCGCCGATACGGCAGGAAATCAAGGCATGCTCATATTGGCTGTTTTTTCGCCGGCACTATTGAGTTGGAAATAGAGTACAGGGAGATAAGTTCAGATTCCGCCTTATATACTCAGTAGGATTTGGAATTATATAGCCTCTCCAGCCATTTGTCCTCAATACTCTTGATATCGTTTCTAATATCCTTTGATATTCGGCCCGAGGCATCCTCCCAGATTTCTTTAAAGTATTGCTGCTTCCTCCTGTTCCCAGCTGTTGCGGATGAAAGGTTGCGTGCCAATATATCCAAGGCCGGAGTTTCCTTCTCTGTTATATTGTATGTGCCCCTTTTGAGCTGCCAGTTCATATGGCTGCCTGTAATCAGAATATCGGGAAGATAAGCAAGTTCCTCTGCAGAATAATCGTTGCGGATGCTTTTGTCCTGCTGTCCCAATCCTATTAGCTCGACAATCAATGGGAAGTAGGGTTTGTCTTCCTGTGTGGCATCTGCCTCTTTTAAGCGGTGCATTGTAAATACGCGTCCGAATTCCTCCCCAAGAGAACTCAATTGCCCCAAAATGTTTAATACAAAAACCTCCAATTTCCCCAACGAATTCTTATTCTCATACAAGGGATCTGTATGCAAAGATTTATAAAACCCATAACATGAGGCTAAGAGTTCTCTCCGATAGGATATAACAAGCTCATCCTTGCCGCCAAAATAATTATAAAAGGAGCCGGTAGATGAATTTGATGCTTTAACTATATCCTCAATGGAGACATTGTAATAGCCATCCTCTCTGAAAAGACGAATGGCAGACTTTAAGATCTTTCTTTTCTTTTTTGCGATTTTTTTTGATACCAAACCTGAATAGCTTTCCATACCCATCTACCCCTGTTAATTCTTTGCAATACTATAACATAAAATTTCTATTAAATATGCAAATCTTTCAATGATATTGAAGGAACCCCCTGCTGCTTCCCACTCATACATTATGCCGTTCAGATACTGATGCAGATAATTAACTATATTTTCATCGGATATGTCCTCCCGTATACTTCCGTCTGATTTTCCCAAGCTTATTAAGTCGTTAAGGTATAAATACCTGTTTTCGCCGGCAGAGTTCATGTTACGAAAATCAAAACCATCCCTTAACTGACGCATATCAGATATGCGAGCAAACTCGTCGCTATTGGAAGATTGTGCATTCAGTATAAACATGCTCATAAGGTAAAACTTTTGGAGACCATTATGGATTCTGTAATAGGGGTTGTTCATCAAATCCTCAAAGAATTCTGCGCATTTTGAATCCAGGGCCTGGCGATAGAAAATAAATAACTCATCTTTACTATTAAAATAGTTATAAAAAGACCCTTTTGATGAGTTTGCCAGCTTGGCAATATCATCGATTGAAACATTATCGTATCCATGCTTAGCAAATAGATGCATAGCACAATCAACGATTTTTTTCTTATTCTCCTCTGATTGCCTCTCTCTTTTTGTTAATTTTCTTACCATATGTCCCTCCATTTACTTGATACATGCTAATTATATTTCATTTTTTGTATGGTGGCAAGCGATAAAAATGGCATATTTCCTAAGAAGGAACATAGCATGTATTATGAGCAATACCAATATTTTATTGACACAAAACCTATGATATGATACTATTTTTATTGAAACCAAGTCTAAACTCGACTGCAAGAGGAAAATTCACATTAAACAACAATACATATATGCTGAAAAGAAAATTATATTTTCTCTTTACTTTTTAAGGAGCCTTAGAACCGGAGAACAGCGGGATATGGTTTCAAGTATATCGATACCAAAAATTTCGGAGGTGGAAAGAATGAAATCAAAGTTGGCATTGTTACTTGTCGGTATGATGTTATTCGTCTCAGTTTTTACCGGCTGCGCACCAAAGGAACCTGTTTCAACAGAGTCAGATCAGCCAACAGCTGAAGAGCCTATTACTGTTGAGACTATCAAAATTGGGGCTATCCTCCCTCTGACAGGAGGGGCTGCTGCTACGGGAGTCAAACTGCAGGCAGCTATGGAAGTCGCTCAGGATATAATAAATGGCGAGTATCCTGAAATTGCTATCCCCCTTGCAAAGGATCCCGGGCTTCCAAACCTTGGCAATGCAAAAATAGAAATAACCTTTGCAGACCATCAGGGCAATCCCGAAATGGCTAAATCAGAGGCAGAAAGGCTCATAGAAGGGAAGGTGGCCGGTCTGGTGGGCTGTTACCAAAGCTCAGCAACCAAACCCGCCAGTCAGGCTGCAGAGCAATATGGGCTTCCTTTCGTAGCGGGGTCTTCTTCCTCAGCTGCCCTAACTGAGAGAGGCCTCAAGTATTTTGTACGTGTAGCCCCCAATGACGACATGGAGACTGCAATGTTTTTTGATTACCTGTTGTACCTTAACGAAAAGTTCAATGGAAATATTAAGACTGTTGCAGTTGCTTATATCGACAACGAATTTGGAGTTCATGCCAAAGACATGGTAGAGAAGTGGGTCAAGGAGAAATATGGTGCATTAGGCTTTGATCTGGTCGGAACTGTGCCCTATGCAACAGATGTAACCAATGTGGATACAGAAGTACAGCAGATTAAGAACCTGAATGCCGACGCTATATTCCATGCCTCCTACATCGCCGATATAACAATGTTTGTCAATAAATACAAAGAATTCAAGCTTGCCCCCAAGGCTGTTATGAATTACTGCGGCGGCTTCCAGGATTCACAGTTTGTAGTCAATCTTGGAAATTCAGGAGATTACTTCGCCGGTGGTGCAGCTTTTTCTGCCGAAAAACTCGATTCAATGCCGGATTTGGCAAAAATCAACAAACTATACAAGGCAAAAACCGGTGTAGATCTGGATGGGCCTGCCCTGGAGGAATTTTCATCAGTGATGGTTCTGGCTGAGGCTATAAATAAGGCCGGAAGTACGGACGGAGATAAGATCATGGGGATAATCAGCAGTGTAGAATTTGAGGCTCCGTATTATGCTACAAAGAAGGTTAAATTTAATAATAAAGGGCAGAACGAAGTGCCCGCCTCCTATGTGGTCCAGACCCAGAATTTGAAGTATCAGGCAGTATATCCTGTTGACACTGCGACAGCCGAGCCCATAGTTCCCTTCCCTGATTGGAATAAAAGATAACACTTTATTATGGAAGGTGCGGGCTGTTGAAGTCCCGCTCCCTTCCTTTTGTCAAACCGGGGCATCTGTTGAGATAGCTGCGATGTAAGGAAGGAGGATATATGATATTAGGACAAATAGTTGCCAACGGTATTCTCATGGGATTTGTCTATTCTTTGGTGGCCGTTGGCCTGACCCTTACATGGGGAGTAATGGATATTATTAATTTTGCTCACGGTGAGTTTTTAATGATAGGAATGTATACAGCTTTCTGGATGTTCACTATTTTTGCTCTGGACCCCCTGCTGGCCCTACCGATATGTATAGCAGTATTATTCCTTTTAGGGGTATTGACTTATACGGGTATCATAAAAAGGGTTATTAATGCACCGGGGTTGACAGCTTTGCTCGCAACTTTCGGCTTAAGCATGTTCCTTAAAAATCTTGCCCAATTCTTATGGACCCCTAACTTTAGATACATAAAAGATGCTGCGGTATCCGGGAAGACAATTGAATTTGGCAATATAGTTATTGGTGTACCTCAAGTTGCAGCGACAGCGGCAAGCATTCTCCTTACCGTAGCTATAATGACCTTTATGGATAGGACAAGGACCGGCAAGGCAATACAGGCAACAGCACTGAACAAAAATACAGCTGCGCTGATGGGAATAAACACAAAAAGAATATATGCCATAACCTTCGGGTTATCCGGTGCATGTGTTGGCGCAGCGGGTGCGCTGATGTCCACTTTTTTCCCGATTTATCCGGCGTCAGGAGCTTTATACAGCGTAATAGCTTTTGTTGCTGTCGCTTTGGGAGGTTTTGGAAATATTAAAGGAGCGTTATTCGGGGGATTGATAATCGGTTTGACCGAAGCCCTCGGGGGATACTTTCTTGGGACTCAATTTAAGTATGCCATTGTATTCATAATCTATCTGATAGTGATACAAGTTAGGCCAAAGGGGTTGTTCGGATGGTAAAGAATAAAAGGATCCTGCTTGTAATTATCCTGGCAATTGCGCTTTTACCCCTTGTAAACCGCTCTAAGCCGGTATTGAATGCGGTTATACTGCTCTTAATATTCGCCTCCCTGGGCGAAGCCTGGAACCTTATTACAGGCTTTGCAGGCCAGACATCTTTTGGGCATGCGGCATTCTTTGGTATAGGTGCATATACTTCTTCGATTATTTTTTATCGATATAATGCTGTGCCATGGATTGGACTGCTTTTGGGAGGGGTGTTTGCGGTTATTGCGGCCGCCTTAATAAGCTACCCCTGTTTCAGATTGAAGGGTCATTACTTTGCTATTGCAACCCTTGCTGCGGCAGAGATAGTTAAACAAGTATTTGTAAGCTGGAAATATGTTGAAGGGGCAACCGGTATATCATTGCCTATTATAGAAAGAACCTCCGGTTTTGCAAGAAGGCTGCTTTATCTGCAGTTCAATAATAAATTACCTTGGGTGTATATTTGTCTGACTTTTTTCTCAACAATTGTGTTTTTCTGTAATTATATAGAAAACTCAAAAATGGGCTATTATTTGAAAGCAATACGCGAAAGCCATGAGGTTGCTGAATCTATTGGAATTAATCCAACAAGCTACAAACTGTATGCTATGGTTATATCAGCTTTTATATCTGCAGTTTGCGGCTCTTTGTACGCTCAATACATACTTTATATTGACCCCTTCATGATTTTCTCCCTGGATATATCAATGAAGATAGTTCTTTTAACTGTTCTTGGAGGGGTTGGGAGCATCTATGGACCTATTATCGGGGCGGCTATTTTCATACCTCTTTCAGAATATACCAGGATCCGGCTCGGGGGATCCGGTACAGGCATAGATTTGATGATATACGGGCTGCTAATAGTTATTATTACTTGTTATCAGCCCAGCGGGGTTATTGGAATAGTAGGAAAACTAGTCAAAAAAATCGGGAGGCCCAAAAGCGGAGGTGATTCAGAAATTGAAGCCGCTTCTTGAAATAAAGAATATAACAATGAAATTCGGCTCCTTGATAGCAAATGAGAATGTGTCCTTTAATATTAATGAAAATGAAATAGTCAGCTTAATAGGGCCTAACGGGGCCGGTAAAACTACTTTGTTCAACTGCATCACAGGTTTCCACAGACCTTTTAGCGGCAATGTAATATATGAAGGGAAAGATATTACAGGTATGTCGCCATATTTAATATGCAATATAGGTATCACCAGGACTTTTCAGATAGTAAAAACCCTGAATGAGATGACTGTGGAGGAAAATGTGATGACTGGTGCATTCCTCCGCACGGGCAGCAGAAAAAAGGCCGCTGAAATAGCGGCAGATATGCTTGATCTTACAGGATTGATTCCCAAAAAAGATATTAAAGGGGCAAATCTGACAATCGCTGATAGAAAAAGGGTGGAAATAGCAAGGGCTCTTGCCACTAATCCAAAAATACTGATGCTTGATGAATGTATGGCAGGTCTGAACCAGACAGAAATCAAGGATGTCATGTCTCTGTGCGTCAAGCTCAAGGAAAAGGGACTATCCTTACTTATAGTTGAACATATTATGGAGGCCATAATGCCTATATCCGACAGTATAGTCGTTCTGAATGCGGGCAAAAAAATAACAGAAGGCAGCCCGCAGGAGGTAGTCAACAATGAAGAGGTAATTAAAGCATATTTGGGGGAAAAGTATCATGCTAAAAGTAGAAAATCTTAGGGTGGGTTATGGCAATGTGCCTGTAATATTTGATTTTTCTTTTGAGGTAAAGCAGGGGGAAGTAGTATCAATTGTAGGTTCTAATGGAGCCGGAAAATCAACGCTTCTAAAGACTATATCCGGGTTACTGAAACCGACTGCGGGAAAAATTGAGTTTCTGGGCGAACAAATAGATATAATTCCTGCATATAGAATAGTTGAGAAGGGAATATCACATGTGCCTGAAGGCAGACAAGTCTTCGGAAAAATGAGTATAAGAGACAACCTGCTCTTAGGTGCGTTTATTATACGCTCTGAGGCAGAGAAATTAAAGCTCCTTAAAGACGTATATGAATTGTTCCCTATCCTGAAGGACAGGGAGAACCAAAAAGCTGAGACCCTAAGCGGCGGGGAGCAACAAATGCTGGCTATTGCCCGAGGCCTTATGTCAAACCCCAGGCTAATGATGATTGATGAGATGTCCCTTGGCCTTGCCCCCTTCCTGGTTGACAAAGTAATGGACACCCTAAGGCTCATAAGCAGCAAGGTAACTGTGCTGCTGGTAGAGCAAAAAGTTCAAGAGGCACTTGAAATAGCTGATAGAGGTTACGTGCTGCAAAACGGGCGTTTGGCAGTATCCGGCAGTGGTGCGGAGCTATTGGAATCCAATATAGTAAAAAGAGCATATCTCGGGCTCTAGGTACCAGGAGGACGAGGGGAATGGGAGAATACGCCTGTGCGGGCATGCTCTCCCATTCCCCTTTCTCTTATTGCATTATCCTGGCATCTATTCCCAAGCAGATTGAATAGTCTTTAGGGTCGCCACACATGGACAGAGTAAATATGACATGCCCACAGTGTATGCTTTATGAATGATCCCCAGCCCCTTTACTGTGCTATCATAGACTTCATCTACTTAATATTGTCGATCAATTTCTTTTCAAAAAATTCATATGTTTTCCAAACAGTTTAACGGTCGGATTGTTTATGGACTTTGCTCCCAGCCTATCCTTTGTTTCTACAGGAAAAGCAAGACTACCCCTGCTATAGAAATAAAAGCCCCTAATATCTCCTTTGAAAGCACCTTTTCTTTAAAAATCATTATAGAAGCAGGAATTATAATGACCGGCGATATGGAGGAAATGGATGAAACAATGCCGGAAGCTGTATACTGCAGCGCAATAAGTGAAAGGGTGACTCCGATAAACGGGCCCAGTACTGCCCCTATTGCTATTTGCCCGATAGCCTTTTTATGAGCAAAAGAAGCTTTTATTTCAGGCCATTTTCTCCCTGCCGTTATTATAATTGTATAACCGACAAAAGCAGCAACAAGCCTAATCTGAGTAGCTGAAAAAGCATTGTAGGTGCCCATTCCCAGTTTGCTGAAAACAAGCCCCGAGGCTTGCCCCAGTGCTCCAAGGGAGGCACATACAAGGCCTTTTACCGGTCGGTTGAACCCCACCTTTTTCTCCTCCGGGTTCCGGCTGAGTATCACAAGGCATATACCCAACATTGTTATGAACATTCCTGCCAGGCCTATAAGGGAAATCCTTTCCCCCATGATCAAATATCCGGCTAAGGCTGTTATGGGAGGAGCCGCCGACATTATCAGCAATGATATTCTTGAGCCTATTTCCACAAAAGCCTCAAAAAGGAACAAGTCCCCCAGCACAAAACCAAGAAGGCCGGAAATAGACAGCCATAACCATGTATACCCTGTCGCATCGGTAGGAAGGGCAAGCCCTCTTGCAAAGAACGAACAGATGCTCAAAAGGGCAAAGGCTACAAACAACCTTATATAGCTTACCGATAAGGAACCTACCTCCTTGCCTGCAAATTCAAAGGCAATTGCATTAAGAGTCCAGCATAATGCCGTAGCCAATGCGGCTATTTCCCCTATATGGGACTGGATAATATTTGTCATCATTATTGTATCCCCTCATGTTTGTCAGATTTGTAATACATAGTTAATATCTAATTATATCATAAATTCGCAAGAATTTATGATATTCGCCCATGTGCGTTTTGCGCAGCAAAAAATCGCACGGGCACATAATAAAATATATCCTATATGCGAGATATCGCATATGGGATATCATAAATTCGCAAGAATTTATGATATTCGCCCATGTGCGTTTTGCGCAGCAAAAAATCGCACGGGCATTTACAGCCTATTACTCAAATCTTATCAATTTTCTTCCGTCCATATAATGCCTGTATTTGATCAAATCCTTTGGGGAAAATGGAATCCCATGAGAGGGATATATTCTTTCAGGGTTAAGCGCTATCATTTTATCCCAGGACCTCCCATATTCTTCTGCATCTTCAATCCAAATAGTATGACGGGCAATGCTGATGACGGCATTCATAGCGGCGTCCCCGCAAAAGAGCAGCCCTGTTTCCGGCAGAAAGAGACCTATGGAATCCGCCGTATGCCCCGGCAAAAATAAAATGTGAACAGGCAACCCCATATCCTCAAAAACCTGTTCATTTTCGTTATGAACGAGAATAGCCCTGTTCCCAGGCTCTACGGGCGGAAAAGAAAAATCCTTTTTTATTTTGCCGAACAGGGATGCAGGGACGGATGAATACCCCGCGCCCGGAGGCTCGTTGCTCTTTCCTCTTTCCAAAGCCTGTATAGCCAGAGGATGCAAAATAACCATTGCATTAGTCATTTTAAGTAAATCCCCCAAGAATCCGGCATGATCATCATGATGATGGGTAAGAAATATATATTTGAGTTCAGAAAGGGGCCACCTCTTTTCGAAGCAGCATCTGAATTTTTGAGCGCCACCGGGATAACCGGTATCTATAGCAATAATGCCCTTAGGCGTCTCCAGCAAATAATTTTTTATCACATATCCGCCAATATTGTATATGCGCATTTTCATCTAAACTCCCACCCCCTATGCTTTGCTAAGGGTGGGGGACTTCTTGTGCATCAGGTTAAAAGCTATGCCCTTATCCTTACATAAACACTGGGCTGCCTTTTTCCCCGTTTGTGCCGCCACAGGCAATCCTCCCGGCCCCATTAGCCTCTGCCCTGCAAAGTATAGATTTTGTATGGTCTTGGGTTTTGAAGGATAATTCGCCATTTTTTGCCCCTTGCCCATTATGGACATCCAGGAGCCTTTATAGGAGCCCAAATATCTTTCATAGGTCAGGGGGGTCGCCACATCCCAAACTGCAATCTTTCCGGCAGTCTGAGGATATTTGTCAGCCAGTATTCTTATTAATGCTTCTGCCAGCTTTTGTTTTTCTGATTCATAGGTGCCGTTGGCTTTGCAAGCCTTCCAATAAGCGTAGCTGTCCCCCGAAATTATGGAGGTCACAGCAGTGCACCCCTCCGGTGCATACCCTTTATAACCCGCATAATTGTTTAAATCTATGCAATGCAAGGGCACATCTGCGCAGAATACGGGCTCTTCAATAATAAGGTTAATGCCCCCCGGCAAATCGGACAAATCTGCCTCCACTCCCAGGCATACAAAGGTATTGAGTATGGGCTTTGTAACCTGCCGCATCCTTTGTGCCCATGGTTCATTAATTGGGGAGTCAAATAGCTTGTCAACAGCTGCGAGAGTGTCCTGAGTGACTATGACCGCATCCGCCTCAATGCAATCGCCACCTGCAACAACTCCTTGTGCAATGCCGTCCCGGACCCATACCTTATCTATCTTCCTTCCGTATTCAATAGTTCCTCCCAAGGCCTCAAAATACTTTGCCATCCTCCCTGTCATGGCAAGGGAACCTCCCTCAGGATACCCCCCATCCCCCGAGGCAAGGGTAGCAAAAGTAAAAATCATTGCTATAGCACTATTCTCGGTGCCGACAATATTCTGGAGCAACCTCTGCAAAATAGGGCTTTTGAAACGTTCTGAGTATTCTTTTGCTGTTTGATTCCCATAAAAGGGCATACGAAACAAAGCAGGAAATATACCAAAAACAGTTGATGGAGGTGTTAGAATTTTCTCCATGGACATATTGACGATTTTTATAAACTTTTCTACATCTCTGCAAAACCCGTTAATTTCCCTTTCATCCTCCGGAGATATCTCAAGGAGATGACTTCGGAGCTTATCAATATCCCGATAAAGATGTGCTGTCTGTCCTTTATATTCTACGGAGAAAAAAGGATCCCGGTTATAAATGGCAATATCGTCATCAAGGGCCCCAACTTCCCTCCAAAGCTTGTTAAGAGGGTTATCCGGAGAAGAGCCTGTCAGCCAGTGCAGTCCTCCCTCAAATAAATATCCCTTTCTCCGCCAGCTGGTGCATGCGCCTCCCGGGATACTATGGCTTTCGTATATTTTGACATTAAATCCGCTTTTGCATGCGTAGATGGCCGCTGTCAGTCCGGCAATTCCTGCTCCTACAATGATTACTTTTTTCATTCAGGTCTCCTCCTCAAAATATCTATTATCCATTTACTTTCCGGGCAAGGCAGCCCCGGGTCAAGGGCAAGCTGACCGGCAATTCCCTGAATGGCACTCCAATATGCGATACCTAAAGCAAGGGGGTCTCCTTCCCGGATAGAACCGTTTTCTTGGCCTTTTTTTATTACCGCAACAGTTTGGCTGTAAACATCAAATCCGGAAAGCATATCCTTTATATCCTGAGGAGTTGCATCGTTTTGATATGCCCTGTCCATAAGAACAAACATTTTTGCAGTAAAGGGTTCAGCCTTAATGGCCCCCAATATCAATTCCGTAGAGCTTTCAAAAAATAATAGCGGTTCGGTATTGTCCCGGGCCATTATTCTCATAGGAGCTGAAATGCCTATTTTAATAAGCTCCTTATATAGAATCTCTTTGGACTTAAAATAATGAAACATAAGCCCCACACTCATACCCGCCCGCCCGGCTATGTCACTGATTTTTGTTGCGGCATAGCCTTTGATGATAAACAAATCAAGGGCTGTATTGAGAATCTCAAACCTTCGCTTCTCTTTTTGCTCTTCTCTTGTAACCATATTGAATCTCCATTCATTGAATTTATATTCAATATAATACAGGAATTATATTCCATTGTCAAGGGAAAAAATACAAAGGGATAAGGTTCCTTTCCTTATCCCTTTACTCCTATAATATTTCTATTCCGTCTCCGGCTTTTATTTCTCCGCCCTCCAAAACCCTTGTAAATATTCCTTCCGTGGGCATTATACAGCTGCCCACCTTATTATATATTTCACATTTTGTATGGCATTCCTTGCCTATCTGCGTTACCTCCTGGAGCGTATCCCCAATTTTAAGTCTGGTTCCTACAGGCAGCTTCCAGACCTCTATTCCCTCAGTAGTAAGGTTCTCTGCAAATTTCCCCGGGCAGAGCCCCTCAATCCCCAGGGCCTTCATTTTATCTATGCTCTCTACCGCCAAAAGGCTCACTTGCCTGTGCCAACTGCCTGCATGGGCATCGCCCTCCAGCCCGTGGCCGGCCTTAAACTCACCCAGGTCTATGGTTGTTTTGAATATACCCTTCTTATCGCTGATATTTACAGCTATTACCTTGCCCTTCATATCTCTCTCTGATCATCCTCCTATCTTATACATATCTCTTTCAACGGGCTTACTGCACAAATCGTTCAGTGTGTGATGCTCAGGCTTGGACTGTATCGCTTCCGATACTGCCTCCCGCAATGATTTATTCTTATCAATCCTATCCCCGCCCCTTAGTATTCCCTTGATATCAATTTCTTTGTCAGAATGGAGGCAGGGCTTGAGCTTTCCGTCCGCTGTAAGCCTTAACCTGTTACAATTACTGCAAAATCCATGACTTATTGGATTGATAAAGCCGACTCTCCCTTTTGCTCCAGGCAGCTTGTAATATTTGGCAGGACTGCTTTTGTCTGCCGCTTCCACCGGTATCAGCTCTTTGAATTGTTCCAATACTATTGAATTGGGCAAATAATGCTCCGAGGCAAAATCTGCTGTTTGGCCCAAGGGCATCATTTCTATAAACCGGACTTCGATTTCCTCATTGAGTGTCAATTTGATAAGATCCCCAATCTCATCTTCATTAAATCCCTTTGACAATACTGTATTTATTTTCAGCGGGATAAGGCCCACCTTCAATGCTTCATCGATTCCCTCCAGCACATGCTTGATGTCTCCTCCTCTGGTCATATACTCATACTTTTTGGCATTCATAGTATCAAGGCTTATATTTATTCTTCTGAGTCCCGCCTCCCGCAAGTCTCTGGCATACTTCTTCAGCAGCACCCCGTTAGTTGTCAATGCAATATCTTTTATGCTCTTTAAGGATGCAATTTGCTTAATAAGCCCGATAAGTCCCTCCCTGACAAGAGGCTCGCCTCCGGTGAGCCTTATTTTGTTAATGCCTAATTCTGAGCATACCCTGACTACCTCTAAAATTTCTTCTAATGTCAGGATCTCCAAATGACCCTTTTTCTCTATGCCCTGTTCGGGCATACAATAACGGCATCTTAGATTGCATCTGTCCGTGATCGATATCCTCAAATAGTTGATATTCCTTCCCAGTCCATCCTTCATATGCAGTTCCCACCTTTTTCATTAGCATATCCTATTATACCATGTGCCTTTTCCGAAAAAAAACAATCCCGAAAGGGATTGTTTTATAGAAAACTTAATAAAACATTTTCCTTTCCAAATACGGGAGGCTGGGGGATTTCTCCCCAAACCCTTATGGGACCGGCCCATCGGCCATAACCTCATGGATAACTTTAGAAGCTATGGCTCGGAAAATCTGTTATTTTTCATTAAATTTATATATAATTGCTTGTATTTATGCCTTGACATCCTTATCTACAACAGGTGCTGGAGCCTTCATATAGGCTATATGGTAGAAAAACGGAACTATAACCGCTCCACCGATCAGGTTGCCTATTGTAACAGGTATCAGGTTGTTTATCCATACCTGGCCCCATGTAACAGGAGCTCCCAGGAACATTCCGAGGGGTATGAAGTACATATTTGCAACGCTATGCTCATATCCGGAAAGTACAAACAGCATAATGGGGAACCAGCAGGCAAATATTTTGCCTATTACATCCCTTGCTCCTGTAGCCATCCATACAGCAAGAACCACGATGATATTGCAGAGTATACCTCTTAATACCGCAGGCCCAAAAGCAATTGCAACTTTTTTTGTTGCTATTCCGACAGCAAGTTCAGCAGCGGGTGTTCCGGCTGCCATAAGCCCGGATTTTGCAACCAGTAGAGCAAGTATCACCGAACCTATGAAATTGGCGAGGTATACGACACCCCAGTTTTTTAGGACATTTTTGAACTCATAGCGTCCGTTAATGCATCCTAATGTCATAAGATTGTTTCCGGTAAAAAGTTCTGCTCCGCAAATAACTACTAACATAAGTCCTACAGGGAAAGCAGCTGCAAAGGCAAACTTTTGAAGACCAATATCGATCTTTGTAAGAGACTGCCCTATTGTTATTGCCCCCTGTGCCCCAAAGCCAATATACACACCTGCAAAAATCCCAAGCACTATCATCTGTGCAATTGAAAGATTCGCCTTTGCATTGCCTGCATCGCATGTTGCCTGTGCAATTTCCTTTGGAGTAAGTATTCTTTTCTCCATTAATACAGACCTCCAATCAAACCTTGTTAAATAGTATTGTGAGTTAATTATTTTTTTAACAATATCAGTTTACCATTTTTCCCGCATTCTGTCCATAACTCTAAGAGAGTTTATTTTTATTTTTTGTCTTATGTTAACTTACACTAGGTTCTTTATCTCCCCGGTATCGGGGTCCATCAATAATCCGTATATATTAACATCCTTCGGTATATATGGAGATTCCTTGAGCTTGTTAACCGCATCCCTTATGTTATCGGATTCGTCTTTTATCAGCCCGAACCATTCCTCTATGTTTATCGCCTTTATTGCATCCTCAGAAATGCCTCTCTCGGACATTTTTACCTTTATATCCTCCGCATTCTGCTTCCTCATTCCACAATCAGTATGGCCTACAACATATATTTCCTTTAAGCCCATCAATACTGTCCCTACGGCAATACTTCTTATTACATCACTGCAATTATCCCTTATAATATTGCCTGCGTTTTTCAGTATTTTTATATCTCCTCTGCCAAAACCCATTGCATCCTCCAAAAGCCCGACAAGCCTCGTATCCATACAGGTAAATACCATTGCATCCTTTTGGGCATGGCCGCTTATGGGCTTGTCTTCCCCAGCGGCTTTTCTTTCCTGTACAAATTTCCTGTTGTGTTCTAATACTTTTTCTAACATAGTTGACCTCCTTTAATCTTTTCTATCAACATTTCATAATCCCTCAAGGTATTGATATTAGTGAACATCTCCCATCCCGGGCTAAATTCCTTTGCCTTTTCTTCATCTATATAAATCATGTCTGATTCTTGTACAAACAGGTTTATCTGCATTTTCCCTTTTTTTATATTCTCTTCTATCCTACTGATCAAGTTTTTGGAATAAAATGCATTAAAAGGTTCGATCCAATTACCAAGCCTTGTAATAACCCCATCAGCCTTCCCATCATTCTGCCTTATAAGCTCCATCATATACTTTGTATATTCAATGTTTATTAGAGGCATGTCGCAGGCCACTATATAGCTGAACAGGCTGCTAGAGCTTTTGAGACCCACATGTATTCCAGCAAGGGGGCCATAACCGGATACCTCATCCTCTGCCAGCTTGTATCCGTACTTCGCATACTCTCCGGGTTTATTTGTTACAATTATGATCTCATTGAAAACCTTTTCCAATTTTGCTGCTATAACTTCAACCATGCAGCTGTCCTTAAGCATCAGGAACTGTTTGTCAAAACCCATCCTGCTGCTTTTGCCTCCCGCAAGTATTATTGCTGTATCCATATCTGCCATATCTACCTCTTCTTCAGTCAAAGTATATTATTTCTCCCCTTATATCACTGTCTATATACAAAAGCCCAAGAGAATACTGAGGTTCGAATCTTCTGGACGTGGGAGAACCAGGATTGAAGAACAATACTCCATCAATTATCTCGTTGTGGGGTTTGTGGCTGTGGCCATATACCACGCAATCTACATTATCTCCGGAAAAAATACTGTATGCGCTTAAATATGCACTTCTCCTGCTGCTCCCATGGGTCAGCCCTATCCTTTTTCCATTAACCTCGATTATCTTTTTTGTTCCGTATTTATCCAGCATTCTGTAATCATCATTATTCCCCGCTACCGCATAAACGGGAGCAATAGTCTCCAATTCAATTATCACTTCATCAATCAGGATATCCCCCCCATGGAGTATTATGCTGACCCCGTCAAACACTTTATATATTATTTCAGGAAGCATTTTGTCACTGCTTCTAATATGAGTATCCGATATCACACCTATTTTCACCTTTTGTATCCTCCTCGAAGCTCCTGACTTTTATTCCGATAACCTATAGCTGTGGTTCGTTTTCTTCCTCTATACAGCTTTTTGCAGCCAAAACTACATACAATATGGAAATACCCCAATAAGCAATTCCGAATTTTGGAATAAGGAATCCGGAAAGGTTGTAAGCCAGCTGAATGAGCATCGGCAGCGTCAGGGCATATATGCTTATATTCAGCATATTGTTGAACTGCAGCCTGCCCTTCATTACAGAATTCGCAATTAATCCCAGCAGTGCCAATATTACTACATTCAGAAGCTTCCAGCCTAATACAAAAATAAATCCGAAAAAGATAAAAACAAGTATTATCCAGCTTAGCTTCGGCAAGAATTCAAGTATATCCGACTTAGTAACAGTCAGCCCTTTTAACTCAGACAGATTAATTTCCCTGGTCTCTATTGCATTTGTTTTCGCAAGAATCTTGTCTTCGGTTATAAGCATCCCGCTTTTTTTGTCTTTTAAGATATCCTCTGTTATCTCCCCGGTAGTATCAATAACAAATACTTCATCAGCATTTTCCTCGATATAGTAGGGCATTTTCCCTTCGAAGCTGAATTTGCCGTTTTCAAGCTTGAATTCCGGGACACTATCGTTCAGGCCAGCGGCTATCTCTCCTACTACTATTCTGCTTACTACAAAAGTCCTTACGCCGTTTACGGAATAAATTATGAGAAAAAGCAGCATCAAGTAAATGAAGCTCCTGCTGAATCTATTATTTTTGATACTTCTGTAGAACTTAAAATCAATTACGCTTTCTCTCATTTGAGTAAAAAAATTCATATCAAAACCTCCCAAATGTTGATCTATACATTTTAGACAGACATCAGCTATTAAAATCTGCTTAAGCATCGCTGAGACAGGTTTCTGTTACATTGATTTTCTTTGGGTTGAACCAAATCTACATTAGTGTTTATTCGCCACAAATTATATAATTATATTTCCTGTATCCCAAAATTGCATTTGCATTTCAAGTGGAGGGAGCCATTCACAATAATCATATGCGCAAATATACCCTGATTATTATACCAAATGTACCAGCCTCGGTAAATGCCCAAATTGAGCAAAGGATTCAATTCCAATAGGTAAATAACGTGAAAATCGTTAACACAATATTCCTTTAATGTCTATTGTTTTGCCGCACTCAGGACATGCCCCGCCCTTTAAACTTCCTATGAAAATGCCTAATTCCCTCCCTATGAGAAGGACACCGCATTCGGGGCAATATGTGTTTACTGCCTTACTATGCAAATTGCCTATGTAAACATATTCTAAATTTCTTTCGGCTGTTTTTTTGAGTGAAATCAGTTTTTCGACGGAGGTGCTCTCCCTGCTCATCTTATACATTGGAAAGTACCGGGACAGATGAAGCGGAATAGTGCTTTTTATGGATGACAGCCATTGCGATAGCTCGTTCATCTCACCTTCACTGTCATTCATTCCCGGGACTATAAGGGTAGTAACCTCAACATGGCATAAGGAAGCAGCAATCTCTATAGTTCTCTTCACATTCTCTATGTCCCCTCCGCAAACATCCCTGTAATATTTTCCCCTGAATCCTTTAAGGTCAATGTTCATGGCATCAATAAATGGCAGCAGCTCTAAAAGGGCTTTTTCGCCAATATATCCGTTGGTAACCAGAACGTTCTTATAGCCCTCTTTCTTAATGTATGCCGCTGTATCTATCACATATTCATACCAGATTACCGGTTCATTATATGTATACGCAATTCCTATACAGTCCTTTTCCTTCCTGCACAGACCCAAAAGGTGATCCCCGCCGGCCTCACAGAATTCATGCGCGGCTTTGTCATCTATCCCACTTTGTGCAATATGATAATTCTGACAGAAGCTGCATCTGAAATTGCATCCGATAGTCCCTATTGACAGCAGATATTTGCCGGGGTAGAAATGGTATAAAGGCTTCTTTTCCACTGGGTCCATGGCCAATGCTGATATTTTGCCATAGTTCCCGGCATACAGGGTTCCTCCAATATTATTTCTCACTCTGCATGCTCCAAATTTACCGGGCATAATTTTACATTCATGGGGGCAAAGTCTGCATATTACGCCGCAGTCTTCAATTTTATCATAAAACTTAGCCTCTTTCATCTGACCCATAAAATATCACTCCATACCCTTTCTTCTAGTCAATAACATATTGCCCTATTTGCTTTAATAATGCCTTATTACTTCAAAACGCTCCATTTTGTAAGGTTCGCTGCTTCTGATCCCCGCCTTTTGAAGAGCTATGCTCACCTGATAATCAACAGTATCCACCCCCTCAAGGTTAGGGAGCAGCAAACCGGATCTGTACCCGCATCTGACAATGACGCCATATTTCTTTACATCCAGTTCCTCCTTTGAATTAACAGGCTCCGGCTTCCCAAGGACATCCACGGAATAAACCAGGTCATAAAGCTCATCTTCCTCCACGGGAAGAAACCTCGGGTCCCTGACTCCCGCACTTATTGCATTCTGAATAATTTCAGAGGCAATGCTTTTTGTGGTAGGTTCAATAGTGCCTATACAGCCCCTCAGTTCCCCGTATTTCTTCAGTGAGACAAATACGCCTGCCCTGTTTGCAATCATTTCTGAAGGCAAACCTTCCGGAACATCAATCCTTTTTCCCGTTTTTACATAAGCCTCCAAAGTTTTAATTGCAAGCCCAACATAAGGGTCATTGCTCTTTCCGCTGTTACCGGCAACCTCCTGCCCAGCCTTAATTTCCGCAATGCAGTAGCCTACCCCAAAAGGACCCTCATAGGATAGTATCTCTCCCTCAATATTGCTGCCATCAAAACAGCCCAAAAGCACATTGACGGAGTTATATGCACATTCCCCGGCATCCTCCTGAAGATCGGCAGGCATGGATAAAAACCCTCTAACATCCCCTGCCTTAATCAGTTCAACAAATTTTTTATCATATTCAATGCCTCGGGGGTTAAAGCCTGCGGGAGCACCGGGCTTCAACCTGTGGGAAAGATCTCCGCTTGCTATTATTACCGCCTTCCGGCTAAGCTCCTCAACCGCATCTTTTATGGCCATTCCAAACCTATAGTGCTCATCTCTTGAAAGAAGGCTATAGTTTATATGCACCAGCTTAAAATTTTTGTAACATTTATTAATAAAATAAAGCGGCACCGTAGCCCCATGATCCAGCCCCGGTCCAACCCCATAGGTTCTTTTGACGTCTTCATGCATTGGGATGCAATAAGTTCCTTTTTTATCGGCATGCTCCATTATTTTGTCGACCAATTCAATATCATTGTCAAAACCCAATTTTATCCCGGCTGCCCCAAACCTTGCAAGATCGCCTTCCAGTCTTTCGTCTGATAAAATTGTCATCGCATCTTTTAGAAGCGTACCGTGAGGTGTGATTATTACTATAGTATCCGGCCCAATAGCAGCAATGCGCCTCGAAGCTTCTAATGCCCCATTGACTGAGGCCAAAACTTTTTTTGTTTCTTCTTTTCCCACTTCCTCTACCATAATGGGAGGATGAGGGAAAATAAATGCACCGGCTATTTTTCCCATTTTGTTATCCCCTTTCAATACTTATACGTCGTTTTCACTGATTCATAGAATACGCCAAAGGTTGTACGTTATTTTAAATTATCTGTTTACTTGTGTATTCTATATAGGCTATCTCAATATTCTATTTTTTCCTGTCATAGCATTATTGATTCCTTATAGATATGGTGTGAAAAATATTTAATACAGACACGTATGATCTATTTTTTTGCTATATGGCGCTTTTCTACTTTACTTTGAATTGTATGAAGTTATTCCGGTCAGTTACATTATATACGTATTTGGACGCTTTTTCCATTATTATACGCTCAAAATGTGCCTGCATTTCAATTGGAGATAGCCCTTCATATGCTATCTGCCAATTTTTTCTCTTATTTGACACAGAGTACATTGTACGGAGGAGCCAATTCTGGGGCTAATCCATGGCTTGCCATGGTAGGAAGCCTTCTGTCCCGAGCCGTCAGCTAACTTCGGAAGCAGGTTATGGAAAGAGTGTATATATGAAAAAGAATATTAAAATGCCGTATGTATTGCGGTTGTCTCTTTGCTTGTATTTGGACAAGCTGCAAATGCGTCTTGCCGCATTTGTCGCCCATTAATATATAAAAACGAAGGCCTCCCGGCCTTCGCTTTTATATACTTGTTCTTCTCCAGAAGGAGGGCAGGCTGAGAAGCAAAATTGGATATATCTCCAGCCTTCCTATTAACATGCAGAAAGACAATACCACCTTGCTCAGATCAGATAAAGCAGAGTAGTTCCCCATAGTGCCGACAATTCCGAAGCCGGGCCCCACGTTCCCAAGAGTTGCAGCCACAGAAGTAATTGTCGTTGACCAATCCAAATTGTCCAAAGAAATAACAAGAACAGCTGCAATAAATATGATCATATACATAAAAAAGAACCCCAGTACTTCAGAGATTGTCTCCTCATCAACTGCCCTTTTGCCGAATCTGATGGAATAAACTGCATTTGGATGTATTATCCTCAGGAGTTCCCTTTTCATTACCTTAAAAAGCAGTAAAAATCTTATGTTTTTTATTGCGCCTCCGGTCGATCCCGCACAGCCTCCTACAAACATAAGCATAAACAAAATTATTTTACTGAACATTCCCCAGGCTTCTGTATTTGTAGTTGAATATCCCGTCGTACTGATTATTGTAACCACCTGAAAAGAGGAATGGCGCAGGGATTCCCACAGGGAGCTGAATACACTGCCATACAGATTAATAGTTATAAGAATAATTGACAGTATAACCGCTCCTGAATAGAACCGGAACTCCTCATCCTTAAGAGGCGCTTTAAGGTCTCCCTTCAGCACCTGATAGTGCAGCGAAAAATTTGCGCCGCAAATGAATGTAAATACAGTGATGATTATCTCTACGGGTACGTTATTATAGCTACCTACGCTGAGGTTCATATTAGAAAATCCTCCGGTCCCAACAGTGCCAAAAGTGTGGATTGCAGCATCAAAATAAGGGAGTCCGGCTATTTTTAGCAAAATTATCTCAATTATGGTAATTATAATATATATGCTGTACAGTATTTTTGCCGTTTCGCCTACCCTGGGAACAATTTTACCCGGGTTTGGCCCGGGGCTTTCTGCTTTCATCATTTGCACCGAACCGGCGCCTAATGTTGGCAGGATGGCCAGGGTAAGCACTATAACACCCATACCTCCCACCCAATGTGTAAAGCTTCGCCAAAAAAGTATGCCTCTGGGCAAATCTTCTATATGGGTAAGAATACTGGCGCCTGTTGTTGTAAAGCCCGAGCTTGTTTCAAAAAAACAAGCTATAAACGAAGGTATGGCGCCGCTTATAAAAAAAGGAAGAGACCCAAACAAGGAAAGAAGGATCCAACCCAATGCAACAATCGCAAAGCCATCACGGGCATATATCCTTTTCTTCCCGGTTTTTATGAATATTAAAGGAATTCCGACAATTGCCGTTATAAGCAGACTAAGGGCAAAAGCCCGGATATCCGTTCCATGGTAATATGCCGCAACTCCAAGGGATGGAAGCATTAATAATGCTTCACAAACCAGCAGCATTCCAAGAATTTTGAGCACTACTCTGAAGTTCAATTTGCACCCTCCCTGAAAAGCCTACTATCGTCAATAATTAAGACAAAACATCTATATCGTTCAAATCGGACAGGTTTTTATTTTTCGAAATAACAATAACCCTGTCCCCCTCTTTAATGATGTCATTTCCATGAGGAATAACGACCTCTTTTTTCCTCACAATTGTGGCAATTATTATATCCTTGGGCAGGCTAAGCTTCTTCAATTTAGTATTCAATATTTTGCTTTCCTTATCCGCTATTATTTCGGCAATTTCAGCCTGACCCTCAATAATCCTGCATAATGACTCAATATTGTTTCCCCGAACAAATCTCAAAATGTGGCTGGTGGTGATACTCTTTGGATCTATTACGCTGTCTATTCCCAGGCTTTTTATTATGCTTATGTAATTTACTCTGCTGACTTTTGCTATTACTTTTTTTACTCCGATTCGCTTCGCAAGAAGTGCGGACATAAGGTTCTCTTCATCCATACCGGTCATAGCAATAAATCCATCCATTTCACCCAAATTCTCCGATATAAGCAGTTCTTCATCAGTACCGTCTCCGTTTATTATCAATGCCTCCGGAAGCAATTCGGAAAGCTGAATGCACTTTTCTTTATCTATCTCAATTAGCTTTACCTTTATTCCCATTTCTGCCAATAAATTCGCCAAATATATCGATATTCGGCCCCCTCCTTCAATCATGACATCTCTGATCCTTTGGGGGCTTTTGCCGGATAACATGCAAAAGCTATATAGGCTGGATGGCTGCCCTATAACGTAAATATTGTCATTCTCTTGAATAACAAATTCCCCGTTGGGTATTATCACTTCATTATTTCTGACAACAACGCCAATCAAAACAGAAGACATAAGCTTGCCACCGATATCCTTCAGTGGCTTTCCGACAACCTCCATTCCTTCAGCTGCTTTTATCTCAACCATTTTGACTCTTCCCTTGGCAAAATTTTCAACATTAACTGCAATAGGAAAATTCAGGACATTGACAATTTCTTCAGCAGCTGTCTGCTCAGGATTGATTATCAAGTCCAATTCAAGCTCCTCTTTCAAAATGGAAAGCTCGTTGGCATATTCGGGGTCTCTTATCCTTGCTATCGTCTGTTTTACTCCAAGTTTTTTTGCAGTAAGGCAGCATACCATGTTTACTTCATCGCTGTTTGTAACGGCAATCAATAAGTCAGCGGTGCCAATTTCCGCCTCCATAAGAATACTTGTGCTGACGCCGCTTCCCCTTATGCAAAGCACCTCAAGATTCTCCTCTGCCTTGCCAAGAGCTGCAGGGCTCCTATCAATGATTGTCACATCATGATCCCCCTTGGACAGGATCTCTGCCAGGCTATATCCTACCTTCCCGGCGCCGATAATAATTATTTTCATATATTAGGCCTCCATAATAATACTACTCTCAGGGACTCACCATTTTCTAATTATGTTAAAAAAGATACAGTCACATTACTGCAACCATATCTCATAAATCGTTTTTGGTGACCCATAGGGGACTCGAACCCCTGTTACCGCCGTGAGAGGGCGGTGTCTTAACCGCTTGACCAATGGGCCTGAGTAAAAATGCTACGTAACCATTATAATTGATATATTTGCTTTTGTAAACAGGAAAATTAGGTGCCAGTCTGTCAACTGTCAACCTAACTTAATTGACATAGTAAATGCAACTAAGAAGGGCTTTGCTCTTTCGCATTTCGACCAAGCATTTCTATCATAACAATAGAATTCATACATATATTTTAAGTAAATGGATCCTGACCATTATCCTATACATTTTTGGATAGACCTCTGCTAAATAAGCCAAAGATTGTATTCTGTTAAGGTGCCCGCAAATGCGGCTTGGGAGGTGCATTATGCTTATACATGTAGTAAAACCGGGGGAAACGCTATGGCAAATTGCGAATTATTATCGCACAACCATCGCCGCCATAGTTAAAACCAATGAGCTCCAGAACCCCAACCAGCTGGTGATCGGCTTGGCATTGGTTATTCCTGCTGAAGATATTTTTCATACCGTAGTGCCGGGGGAAACATTGTGGAAAATAGCACAAAAATACGAAGTCTCTGTTCAAAGTATCCTTGATAATAATTATATACCGAACCCCACCAATATATACCCCGGGCTTATGCTGCTTATTCCCGCTCTCCGCTACCGTATCAGGCCTGGGGACACACTTCAGTCTATAGCACAAAGGCACAAAGTCCCATTAAGGGATTTGATAAAAGTAAATAATATTAAAAACATAAACATCATTTATCCGGGAACTTTGTTAGTAATACCGCGCAAAAAGCGACCTCTAATAAGTGTAAACGGCTATATTTATATATTGGGAGAAAAAGCCGTTCCCATTATTGAAAAGGACGGAGATCACCTGACATATTTGAGCCCCTTTGCATATCTGATCAGGGAAAACGGGAGCCTGCAGCCTATTGAGGATACCCCGGCTATCTCTGCAGCAAAAGCTAAAGGCGCTATACCTATGATGGCTATTACAAATTTTACATCAACCGCCGTAGGAGAAAACTTAGCCCATGTTGTATTGAACAGCACTCAGATTTCAAAAAATCTAATTGACAACATCATAAGAATCATGAAGGAAAAAGGATACTTAGGGTTAAATATAGATTTTGAAAATGTACTGCCTGTAGACCGGGAGGCTTATAACCGCTTCCTTCAAAATGCCGTAAACCGTTTGCACCCTGAAGGATTTTTTGTATCTACAGCCGTGGCGCCAAAAACAAGCGGGGAGCAGTTAGGGCTGCTTTATGAGGCTCATGACTATGCAGCTCATGGCAGAATTGCCGATTTTGTAGTATTAATGACCTATGAATGGGGATTCCGGAAAGGCCCTCCCCAATCAATTTCCCCCCTGAACCAGATCAGGCGGGTCCTTGATTATGCTGTTACAGTCATACCCAGAGATAAAATATATTTAGGCTTCCAAATATATGCAAGGGATTGGCTCCTCCCCTTTGTCAAGGGGCAGGAGGCAGAAACCTTCAGTCCACAGGAAGCCGTATCAAGGGCAGTCAGACATGGGGCAGCAATACAATATGATGCCAAAACCCAATCGCCCTTCTACAGATATACAGATGCAAGGGGAAGATCCCATGAGGTGTGGTTTGAGGATGCACGCAGCGCACAGGCAAAATTTGATACAGCCAAATCTTATGGGCTTAAAGGAATAAGCTATTGGGCCCTTGGATATCCATTCCCACAGAACTGGGCTTTGCTTGAGGATAACTTTACTATTCAAAAATGATGCGGTATTTAGGGAATAATGCGACGCATTATTCCCTTTCCCTCTCTGCTTCCAAATACTTTACAATGCCCGCAAATATGCTCCAGGCAACTTTCTCCTGATAGTGCCCGTCCTCAAGCAACCTTTCCTCCTCATGGTTTGAAAGAAAACCGCATTCGACCAAAGCCCCGGGCATATCATTGTTCTTTAATATGTATATGGAGTCCGTAGATTTTGCCTTTCTTTCATTACCCCTGTTAAGCACTCTTATAGCCTCATTTTGTATGCTTTCAGCAAGCCTTTGAGACTTTTCATCACCTAGCAAAAAAAAAGTCTGTGCCCCGAAATACTTGGATTGAGGAAAGCTGTTTGCATGTATGCTTATAAGAATATCTGCCCCGCAGCCGTTAATAATGGTGTGGCGATTTTTCAGATCTCTTTCTTTCTTTGTTCCCTGAGTACTCTCCCCTTCTTTATAGAGCCCCGAATCATCTTCCCTGATCATAACAGTGCTCCCTCCCCCTTGTTCAATAAGCCTTCGAAGCTTCATTGCAATCTCCAGATTTATCTCTCCCTCCTTCACTCCCCTGTTGCCCGATGCACCGGGATCTATGCCCCCGTGCCCTGCATCTATCACCACGACGGCACTCCTTATAGGAACGGAAAAAACTGCAATAGCGCTTTTTCTCATAAATATAATGCTTGTTAATAATAGCATCACCCATGCAACTTTTAGTAAATACCTAAAAATATTATTCCTGTCTATTATATAGAGCCTCAACTTTGCATACCTCCCATAAAGCACTGTTCATTCTATGATATTCATTAGTATTTATATAGAGAACATAATATTAAAGACTATGGGTATCTTTAAAAATCCTTACTATTATCCCCAAAAGAATGTTCAATGAGCATTTGATAAAATTTTTTCTAATAAGCATTTACTTCCAAATTTGTATGCTATAATATGTTTGTATTAATTTATATTGGGGGTAACGAAATGGTGGATGATAGGCTTACTAAGCTTGCGCACGTACTTGTAAACTACAGCCTGAAGCTTAAGAAGGGTGATCTTCTCGTTATAGACGGAAGCATCAGCGGACAGCCTTTGGCTCTTGAAGTGTATAAGGAGGCTCTGGCAAAGGGGGCCCACCCTGTTATGATGCCTGGCTTTGAAGAATATAAGGAGATTCTGCTAAGGTATGGTTCTGATGAACAGATTTCCTATTCAGATCCCTTCTGCATTGAAATGATGAAAAGAGCAGATGCCCTGTTAACAATATGGGCAGAATCCAACACAAAATCCCTTACCTCGGTCAACCCTGCCAAGCTGAATCTGCTGGCAAAGGGCAGAAGAGAGGCAATGGATATTTATCATGAAAGGACAAGCAATGGCTCATTGCGTTGGTGTGGCACCTTATATCCCACATATGCCTATGCAATGGATGCAAATATGTCCTTGACTGAATATGAAGACTTTGTATTCAGTTCCGGTTATATCGGTTCCTCCGAGCCTGCCGGGGAATGGGAGAGAATACATAATGAACAGCAAAGGCTTACTGATTATTTGAATACCAAGAAAGTAATAGAATTAAAATCCAAAGATACAAACCTTAAATTTAGTGTGGAGGGCAGAACCTGGATAAACTGCGATGGAACTATAAATTTCCCTGATGGCGAAGTATTTACCTCTCCCGTCGAGGATTCAATAAATGGTTGCATTAGGTTTTCTTATCCCGCAGTATACATGAACAGAGAAATTGAAGATGTTGAAATCGTTTTTGAAAATGGTATTGCGGTATCTGCAAAAGCAAAAAAAGATCAGGCTTTTCTGAATGAAATATTAAAAACCGATGAAGGCGCAAGCAGAGTAGGAGAGTTTGCAATCGGCACAAACTATAATATAAAGAAATTCACAAAAAATATATTGTTCGATGAGAAAATCGGCGGCACTATACATATTGCTTTAGGTGCAAGCATAGGAGAAGCAGGGGGCCGAAATAATTCTGCAATCCATTGGGATATGATATGTGATATGGCAGAGGGTGAAATTTTTGCCGACGGCATTTTATTCTACAAAAATGGCAGGTGGATAATATAGACTTCTTCTTCACTTAAATATACTCTCGTAAAACTCTTTCCTTTTTACCTTGCTGTAAAATTCATACACCTCACTGTTATCTTGAACAATGCATAATATATCCAAGCCTTCTTTCAGAAGTCCCGCAGTATTTATGCAAAGCCCAATTGATTCACCGGTAATAGAGTTAATGTTCCCATATGACTCCACGTCAGTAAAAGGGGACAGCATAACAATAAGCTCCAATCGAATTGATCCTACCGAGGGGTATCCTACAGAATAAAGCACTTATTATAGTATATCAAAATTTTTATGATTCGTCACTATATTTCATTATTTGACATTAATCTTATAGATTAAATCGCTGCAGATCATCGGGCTTGCTTATTCCTGCACAGACTTGCTCCTAAATAATCGATAAAACTGATAAGCCTTTCCGGGTCATTCCCGCTGCTTTGATAATGATTTAAGCTAAAGGCTACAAATTTCTCCACATATGGTCTCTGAATATTAAGCTGAATTGAAATTCTCTCCCTGGGGGCCGGAATATTCCCTTGAGGTGTAGAATCAAAGGTTTCAACATTTCCATAGAGTTTTATCCCCAATTTGTCGGTGCTTTGTTTTGTATAGGCAAACAAGCTGTCCAGCTGTTTAATGCTGTTGTTTTTAACACCGATACCGTCCTGCAGGGCAAGAATGTCTATATCCGTATTCCTGAGGGCGTTTTCCACCAATTTTGACCAGCCCCCAAGAGGCATTACCCATGAAAGGTTTGAATTATAAAAGGGTGATATCATTATGTCCTTATTGCTCTTTGATCTGATCCCCGAGGCTATTTCCCTGAGAAATGCATTTAGGTTTGATTGATACATCTTGTTAATGGCAGTGAATTGATAAAATTCATAAGGAATATACCATCCGCCAAGGGAAGAATAATCCCCGTATTTTTCTATAATTTCGTCAAAAATTTTTTTGTTGTCACTGGCTTCCCGCAATAACCACTTCTTGTCCATGGCATTTTTGTACCACCAGTCGTCATTGAACCCCAGTCCAAGCCTGACTTTAATTCCAACTTCCTCGGCGGCTTTCAGTACGTTCCCCACCATATCCACTTTATTGCTGGTATACCCTTTTATATTGGTGGGATATACGGTGTAGCGGTTCTTAGTATCGGCAACATTCTGTACTATTAATTCCTCTATCCCTGCTTTTTTGAGCGCCGAGAGCTCCCCGGACCACCCCGCCTCATCCCAATCCTTAGAATACCAGTATTGGATGAAGGAACCGCAAAAAACCGCACCCATATCTTGCATTGGCTTTGATACCCGGGCTGAAGCATTAAAGACTATTAAGGATACAATGACTAGTATTACGGTCTTTCCGGTCATCCTTTTTATCATATCCATAACCCCAACAAATTACAGTGCTTGGCTTGTCCCAAAACAACACGAAAAAGTAGAAATAATAAGGATTCTTAAACAATTATATCATAGGTGCCCGGCAATTTTATATATGAAACTTATCCCAGTTTATCCCCCTTGTTCACCTTTTGTTCGGGTTTTATCAAAACAATGCCCTGCTTTGAATAAGTGCCCAGGATCAGAACTTCCGATATAAAGTCTGCAATCTGTCTGGGGGGAAAATTCACTACCCCCAGGACCTGCTCCCCAATCAGATCTTCTGTATTATAAAGCTCTGTAATCTGTGCACTGGACTTTTTGGTCCCTATTTCATCCCCAAAGTCCACCCACAGCTTAAATGCAGGTCTTCTTGCCTTTTCAAAGGCTTCAGCCTTTATTATCTCCCCTACCCTGATGTCAATCTTCGCAAAATCATTAAAAGTGACCAAATCCATTTTATTTCCTCCTATCATTATACCCATGCGCCTTCTCCTGCAAACAAGCTATACTCCCGGAATCCGTTCAAATCAATATGCTATACATTTTAGGATAGACATAAGCTATATAGAATATAAATGAAAACCGCCAGGGGACAGTTCCTTGGCGGTTATAGGCACAAAACCCGATGAAGTTAGATTTTGAACTGTTCCATAACCCTCATCATATTTTTTGGCAATTCGCCTATGCTTGATGTGGACGATGCTATCTGCTGGGAGGAGGCGGAAACCTCTTCGGCCACGGATGCTGTCGCTTCAACACTTATGTATAATAATAACATAAATCATGCCTAAACATAACAATTCGACAATTTTTTCTTATACTAAAATTAATATATTGCACAGTTATTCCGTTTTGTTACCATGGGCCTTTTCCGAGCATGGGAGTAATTCCCCTGACGGTTGTGTGCTTTCAAAAAGCAAACTTTGTAATCGTAAACCCCGCAAGCATAAGCATTTGCGGGGTTTTGTGCTTTCTGAATCCTATCTCTTTGAGAACTGAGGAGCTCTTCTCGCTTTTTTGAGACCGTACTTCTTTCTTTCCTTCATTCTCGGATCTCTTGTAAGGAACCCGGCTTTTTTGAGCATAGGCCTCAAATCATCATCAGCTTCAAGCAATGCTCTGGAAATGCCGTGCCTTATTGCACCGGCCTGGCCCGTAAAGCCGCCTCCGACAACATTTGCCAATACATTGAACCTTGTAAGCGTGTCTGTAAGCACTAAGGGCTGCCTGACAATCAGCTTCAATGTATCCAGACCAAAATAATCATCTATCTCTCTATTATTAATAACAATTTTGCCTTCTCCGGGAATCAGTCTGACTCTTGCAACAGACTGCTTTCTTCTTCCTGTTCCAAAATACTGAACATTTTTAGCCAAAGTTACTTCCTCCTTTCAAACCTATATGTCAAGCTCAAGAGCTTCAGGCATCTGAGCAGAGTTATCATGCTCGGCACCTTTGTAAACTCTTAGCTTTTTAAGCATTTTTCTGCCTAGAATGTTTTTGGGAAGCATGCCTTTGACCGCTTCATATACGGCCTTATCAGATTGTTCAGCCATGAACTTCCTGTATGGAGTCTCCTTCATACTGCCGGGACGGGTCGTTACTGTCCTGTGCATTTTCTGGTCTAGCTTCTTACCCGTAAGTACAACCTTATCGCAATTAATGATTATTACATAATCGCCTGTATCAATGTGAGGCGTATATATAGGCTTGTTTTTGCCTGTCAATATCTTTGCGGCTTCGCTGGCAAGCCTTCCGAGGACCTTGCCGGTACCGTCAACTACATACCATTTCCTTTGAATACTGTCGACCTTAGGTACATAAGACTTCATTTAATTCACTCCCAATCTGGTATTTACAATAGAATGCTCTATTCCGTATAGCCCAAAACGATGTCACCGGCAAGGGTCTGTGTCCCACATTCACAGAAACAGGCAGTTATCATACTTTGGGATATACTATATATAATTTAACGTTACTAAGCTGTCCATATCAGTATATTTATCCGCACAAGTGATTCGGGGCTATGAATCACATTTTGCAACATATAATATTGTAATACATAGGACCACGTGTGTCAAGGAAAATCATAGTACACTTCTTCCAGATATAACCCGCATGCCGGAACAGTTATCCCGGCCCTCTGCCTATCCTTTGACTGTATTATTCCGCCTATATCCTCCGGATCAATTTTGCCTATTCCGGTATAGAGAAGTGTACCTGTTATGATGCGAACCATATTATACAGGAACCCATTAGCCTTATAGCTTATGGAAATCATGTCCTCTTTCTTTTCCACAGTAATATCAAATATGGTTCTTACTGCATCAGAAACTTTACTGCCTGCGGCCATAAACCCCGAAAAATCGTGGGTCCCTACAAAGGCCCCCGCAGCTTTTTTTATCTTTTCTATATCTAATCTTTCACAATAATTCGTATGATATGCATAATTTCTAAGAAGCGCAGAGGGAAACCTGCTATTATTGATAAGGTAGCTATACTTTTTCCCAACCGCACAAAATCTTGCATGAAAGTCGGGAGAAACCTCCACTGAATCCTTTATCACTATGTCCTCCGGGAGCATGTTATTTAATGCAAAGGAAAACTTATCCCCCGGTATTGTACTGTCTGTTTTGAAATTTGCTGCTTGACCTCTGGCATGGACACCGGCATCTGTCCTTCCCGAGCCGTGTATTCCGATAACCTCGCCGGTCAGCCTCCTCAATGATTTTTCGACTTCCTCCTGTATTGTAGGGCCATTTTTTTGGGTCTGCCAGCCGCAGTAATTTGTACCGTCATATTCAATTATAAGCTTTATATTCCTCATAGATATTCCACCTTACCGCAGACATTGGTAGCTTTCCCCAATAGTACAGGGGTCGCCCCCTTCAAAGCAGCTCTTCACTTCACATAGGGCGCTCGCTTCAGGTAAATCATCTGCTCCAAATTACAAGGAAACAGAATGCCACCGTAATAAGCATTGCGCCGTAATCCCCGGATTTTAGCTTCAGTTGTTTCATTCTGGTCCTTTTTTCTCCACCCCTGTAGCATCTTGCTTCCATTGCCAATGCCAACTCGTCCGCCCTTCTAAATGCACTTATGAATAAGGGAACCAGAAGGGGAACCATTGCCTTGGCTCGATTTATTAAATTTCCTGTTTCAAAATCCGCACCCCTGGCCATCTGTGCCTTCATTATCTTATCGGTCTCTTCCAGGAGTGTAGGGATAAACCTTAATGCTATAGTCATCATCATCGCAAGCTCATGAGCCGGAACCCCTATTTTTCTGAGAGGGTTCAGGAGCTTTTCTATTCCGTCCGTCAAGGATATTGGGGATGTTGTAAGGGTCAAAAGAGAAGCCCCGGTTATAAGAAATATGAGCCGCAGCCCCATAAATCCTGCTTGGTACAAGCCTTCCCGGGTAATCACAAATCCCCATATCCTATACAATACCTCCCCCTGGGTCATAAAAGTATTAAGCACTACCGTCAGAACAATAATGACGATCAGAGGCTTAAGACCTTTAATTATAAGTTTGAGGGATATTTTTGAAAGTGCGATTACCAAACCTATAAACGCAAAAATATAAAGGTATGAAAAATAGTTTCCCACCAAAAACAACAGTGTAATAAAGGCAAAGGTTATAATGATCTTTATCCTGGGATCCAGGTTATGTATCGGGGTATCTCCCGGAATGTATTGTCCTATGGTAATATCTTTTATCATTCTTATTACCTCTTAAAGAGCTTCAACAGCTCATTTTTTGCCTCGTCCAAATTAATGCAATCAGAAATTTCAAACCCTTTTGCCCTCAGGGCCCTGATAAGATAAGTGACCTGGGGCACCCCAAGCCCTATTTTTTCAAGGGTTTCAGCTTCTTTAAAAACATTTCTGGGGGTATCAAAATATGCGATTTTCCCCTTGTTCATTACTAATACCTTGTCCACTAAATTTGCTATATCCTCCATACTGTGCGAGACCAGCACAACCGTAATCCCCTTTTTCTCATGAAGTGTTTTGATGCCGCCTAATATCTCATCTCTCCCCCTGGGATCCAATCCCGCAGCAGGTTCATCCAATACAAGCACCCTGGGTTCCATTGCTATCACACCGGCTATTGCAACTCTTCTTTTTTGGCCGCCGCTAAGCTCAAAGGGCGATATACTGCTTATACTGTCAAAATCCAACCCCACAAGGCTAATCGCTTCGCGGACCCTTCTATCCACTTCCTTTTCATCCAGGCCCAAATTTTGAGGCCCAAAAGCAACATCCTTATAGACCGTTTCCTCAAAAAGCTGATATTCAGGGTATTGAAAAACCAGCCCAACCTTTTGCCTTATTTTTTTCATTTGCACTCCTTTGGTATTTAACTCTTCTCCGTCAACAAACACCTTTCCTCTGTATGGCTTCAGGAGTCCGTTCAAATGCTGTATAAGGGTTGATTTGCCTGAACCTGTATGGCCTATAAGACCTATAAACTCTCCATCCTGTATCTCAAAGCTAATATCTTCAACTGCTATTCGTTCAAATACAGTGCCCTCCATATAAATATGAGTCAGGTTCTCTACTTTAACCGACATAACTCCACCACCATCTCCTCAACAGTCAGAATATCAGTGGGAAGCTTCAGACCTTCCCTGCCCAGCCTGTAGCTCAGCTCTGTAATCTGGGGGACATCAAGCCCTGCGTTCTTCACAGTTTCTACTTCCCTGAATATATCCCTTGGCTTTCCTTCCATAATGATCCCGCCGTCCTTCATAACAAATATCCTGTCTGCCTTTATAGCCTCATCCATATAATGGGTGATAAGGATAATGGTTATTCCCTCTTCTTTATTCAATTTCATTATTGTATTTATAACTTCTTTTCTTCCCGATGGGTCAAGAAGTGCAGTGGGCTCGTCAAGTATAATGCACTCCGGCTTCATTGCTATTATTCCTGCTATGGCCACCCTTTGCTTCTGCCCCCCGGATAGAAGATGGGGGCTGTGTGTCGCATATTCTGTCATATCCACAGCCTTTATTGAGGTATCTACCCTTTTTCTTATTTCTGAGGGCTCTATCCCTAGGTTCTCAGGCCCAAAGGCTACATCCTCCTCAACTATCGTGGCAACTATCTGATTGTCAGGATTTTGAAAAACCATACCTGCGGTCTGCCTGATGTTCCATAAAAGCTTTTCGTCCTTTGTATCCATTCCCTTTACATATACAGTGCCTCCATTAGGCAGAAGCAATGCGTTAAACTGCTTTGCAAGTGTAGATTTGCCGGATCCGTTATGCCCGAGTATGGCAACAAACTCACCCTTCTCCACGGAAATACTTATATCCTTCAGGGCTATATTGGACCCAACCCCCTGTGTGCCATATTCAAATCTGACATTTTTTGCGGTAATCATATTTACCATATCCATTCCTTCTTTTTGCTGACTTCCAATTTTCACTCCATAGTAAAATGGGACTAAGCAGTCACTTAATCCCTAGTAATCCTTACCCGCATACTTTTTCTAAATTAGTTCCAATACGACCAATTCTGCCGAATCGCCTCGCCGGGGAGCTACCTTTGCTATCCTGGTATAGCCGCCGTTTCTCTCCTTATATTTAGGAGCTATCTCATCAAACAATTTTTTGACGACATCCTCTTTTGTAATATACTCTAAGGCCTGACGTTTTGCATGCAGATCACCGCGCTTACCGAGAGTGATCATTTTCTCGGCAATGCTCTGGGTTTCCTTTGCTCTGGTTCCGGTAGTCATTATTCTTCCATGCTCAAGAAAAGAAGTGGTAAGATTTCGGAGCATAGCTCTCCTATGGTCTGCAGGACGTCCCAGTTTCCTGTATCCAGCCATTGCAATCCCTCCTTTTTTGTAATGTTCGTTTATATCTGCTACTCTGTGCCGTATACATGTAAATGCAGCCTAATCCTCATTTGCCTTGAGGCTTAATCCAAGGGCATCAAGCTTCTGCTGCACTTCTTCCAAAGATTTTTTGCCAAGGTTTCTGACCTTCATCATATCTTCTTCTGTCTTCTGTGTAAGCTCTTCAACAGTATTTATATTGGCTCTCTTCAGGCAGTTAAAAGATCTTACCGAAAGATCCAGTTCTTCGATAGTCATTTCAAGAACCTTTTCCTTCTTATCTTCCTCTTTCTCTACCATAATTTCTACATTGCCCACGTGATCTGTCAGAGTTATGAATAACTTTAGATGCTCGCTTAGTATTTTTGCGCCAAGGCTTATTGCCTCATCCGGTTTTATTGTGCCATCTGTCCAGACTTCAAATACCAGCCTGTCAAAATCAGTAACCTGTCCTACCCTGGTATTCTCGACTAGATAATTGACTTTTTTAACCGGTGTAAAAATTGAATCAATAGGAATTATCCCTATTATCGGTTGTCCCTGCTGCTTGTTCTTTTCCGATGTTTGATAACCCCGGCCCATCTCTACGTTCATTTCCATATGAAGTCTGTGCCCCTCATCTAAAGTGGCTATATGGAGGTCCCTATTCAGTATCTCTATATCCGAATCGCACTCAATATCGGAGGCCAATATTTCCTTTTCACCCTGAACATCGATTGTAATGATTTTTGTATTATCTGCGTGCATTTTAAGAGCAAGGTTCTTAAGGTTAAGTATTATTTCCGAAACATCCTCCGCCACACCGGGGATTGTTGAAAACTCATGGAGCACACCGTCTATTTTAATGGAAGTGACAGCTGCGCCGGGAAGGGAAGAAAGCAGTATTCTCCTCAGGGAATTCCCCAGTGTAGTACCATAACCTCTTTCCAGAGGCTCTACCATAAACTTCCCGTAAGTATAATCCCCAGACATCTCAATACACTCTATTTTGGGCTTTTCTATTTCAATCATCCGACAAAACCCTCCTTCTATCTGTTGCATTCAAAACACTCCGGGATCACCCGGTTTGGCTATCCGCACTATAGTTACTATCTTGAATACAACTCAACGATAAGATGCTCTTCTATCGGAAGGTCAATATCTTCTCTGACAGGAAGAGCAACCACCCTTGCTTCCATCATTTCCGCATTTATTGATAACCATTGCGGCGCTGCCTTACTTGCTGAATTTTCCGCAAGGCTCTTGAATTTGTCTGTGCTGCTGCTGTTTGGCTTTACTGCAACAAGGTCATTAAGCCCTACCTGATAGGACGGTATATTGACCTTCCTGCCGTTAACCGTAAAATGTCCATGCCTGACAAGCTGCCTGGCTTCTGCCCTTGATTCGCCGAAGCCCATTCTATATACCACATTATCAAGTCTAAGCTCCAAAAGCCTTAGAAGGTTTTCACCCGTTACCCCCTTCTGCCTCTCAGCTTCTACAAAATAATCCCTGAACTGTTTCTCCAGTATCCCGTATATTCTTCTGACCTTTTGCTTTTCCCTAAGCTGTATCCCATATTCGGATATTTTCTTTCTGCCTTGTCCATGTTGGCCGGGAGCATACGCCCTTCTTGTGACGGCGCATTTATCCGTATAGCAGCGGTCACCCTTCAGATAGAGCTTAGATCCTTCCCTCCTGCAAAGTCTGCATTTTGCATCAATATATCTTGCCATTATTACACCTCCTCAATAACTATACTCTTCTGCGTTTTGGCGGTCTGCAACCGTTGTGAGGTATAGGAGTAACATCTTTTATAAGGCTGACTTCCAGCCCTGCAGCCTGAAGTGATCTTATTGCTGCTTCCCTGCCCGCACCAGGCCCCTTAACAAATACCTCTATTGTTTTAAGACCATGTTCCATTGCCCCTTTTGCCGCAACTTCTGCCGCCATCTGGGCAGCAAAGGGCGTGCTCTTCTTTGATCCTCTAAAGCCAAGAGAACCGGCGCTGGACCAGGATAGCCCGTTTCCTATGCTATCTGTTAATGTAACTATAGTATTATTAAAAGTGGACTGTATGTGTGCAGCTCCTCTTTCAACATTTTTTCTTTCCCGTCTCTTTCTAGTTTTCTTAGCCTTTGGCTTCGCTACCATCTAAAGCAAACCTCCTTTATCTACTTTCTTCTTACACCGACGGTCCTCTTCGGGCCTTTTCTTGACCTTGCATTTGTTTTTGTTCTCTGCCCTCTTACCGGAAGGCCTCTTCTGTGTCTGTATCCTCTATAGCATCCGATTTCCATAAGTCTCTTAATATTTAAGGCTGTATCCCTTTTCAGATCGCCTTCAACTTTGACATTCCTGTCAATTACTTCTCTCAGTCTTCCTATTTCTGCTTCGGTAAGGTCCTTAATCCTTGTATCAGGATTGACACCTGCCTCTGCTAAAATCTTGTTTGATGTTGCTCTTCCAATGCCAAATATATATGTGAGCCCGATTTCTGCTCTTTTGTCCCGCGGTAAGTCAACACCGGCAATTCTCGCCATTAGTACCTGCACCTCCTAATTGGTTTTTAGTTATACTAAAATCAACCGGGAGCACCCAACTAACATGGGCCAGCCGCGCTCCCAGAATTGGTTTTAACCCTGTTTCTGCTTGTGTTTGGGATTTTCACAGATAATCATTACTTTTCCATTTCTTCTGATTATCTTACATTTTTCGCATATAGGCTTTACTGATGGCCTGACTTTCATCTTAAACCCTCCCTGTATCATTTACCTCGCCATGTGATCCTGCCACGGGTAAGATCATAAGGCGACAGTTCAATGGTTACTTTATCTCCCGGCAAAATCTTAATAAAATTCATTCTAAGCTTGCCGGATATATGTGCTAAAATTCTATGACCGTTTTCAAGTTCTACCTGGAACATTGCGTTTGGTAAAGCTTCAACGACTTTCCCTTCCACCTCTATTACATCCTGTTTTGACATAAGGTAATCAACCTCCCGTTCCCGATATCAATCAATAGATCTCAAAAGTTTCCTGATTTCGTTGTTACTAAGCTTCCCTTCTGACTCCAATTTATATTTTATATCCTCTGCAACAAAATTCAACTTTTTCAGATGCTTCAGCTTTTTTAATTTAGGCTTCTCTGATTTCCTGATGCCCCCATCAGAAATATAGACATACTTGTCATCTATTATACATAGAATTACGAATTTGTGGCCTTTATCCCTTCCGGCAGCTGATATTACTATCTGTCCAACATCTATATCCCGCATATGGCTCACCTTTCAACAGCCTGCAAAAGCGTCAGTACCTCCGGCTCACCGCCGGTAATAACAATAGTGTTTTCATAATGCGCAGATGGCTTCATGTCAGCTGTAACAACCGTCCAACCATCTTTCAGGACTTTCACCGGATATTCCCCCTGATTTACCATGGGCTCAATAGCAAGTGTCATACCGGCAGCCAGCCTTGGTCCTTTGTTCGGAGGCCCGTAATTCGGTATTTGAGGCTCTTCATGCATACTGCTTCCTATCCCGTGGCCTACATAATCCCGGACTACGGAGAAACCGTTTGACTCAACATGCTTTTGTATACTATGGGATATATCCGAGAGCCGGTTGCCGGCCAATGCAAACTCAATGCCTTTGAAGAAGCTCTCTTTGGTAACCTTTATGAGCCTTTCATTTTCGCTGTCAATTTCCCCTACCCCGTAGGTCCGTGCTGCATCACCGTAGTATCCTCCGTATATGACCCCAATGTCTATACCTATTATGTCTCCTTCACTTAATGCTGCAGAACCCGGTATCCCATGTACGACTTGTTCATTTATTGATGAACATATGCTGGCGGGAAATCCATTATAACCCTTAAATGCAGGTATGCCGCCCCTTTTTATAATAAATCCTTCTGCGATCCTATCAAGTTCCAAAGTAGTAATACCCGGCCTAATTGACTCTTTCAAGAGTTCGAGAGTCTCTGCAACTATCCTTCCCGCAATCCTCATCATTTCGATTTCCCTGCGGGATTTAATGCTGATCATAGAATCTCTCCAAAATACTTTTTACGTCCACAAACGTCCTATCGGCTGAACTCTCACCGTCTACAGTAAACAAAATACCTTTATTATTGTAATACTCTATAAGTGGGAATGTCTGATCCCTGTATACCTTCAGTCGATTTGAAACTGTTTCCGGCTTATCGTCATCTCTGGTATAAAGGCTCCCCCCACACTTGTCACAAATCCCCTCTACTGCAGGTCTTAAAGAGGATAAATTGTAGCTCTCGCCGCAATCTCTGCAAATCCTCCTGTTGATCATTCTTTCGATGATTATTTCGTCGCCGGTTTCAATATTTATAACTGCATCAATCTCATTTCCCATTTTCTCCAGCTCTTTGTCCAAAGCTTCCGCCTGGGGCAGGTTTCTTGGAAAACCATCCAGAAGGAATCCTTTTTTACAATCATCCTCAGCTAATCTGTTTTGAACAATTTTGAGGGTCACACTGTCGGGAACCAACAAGCCTCTCTCAATATAACTTTTTGCCTCTATACCTACCGGGGTGTTCTTAGCCATATTATCTCTGAAAATATCCCCTGTGGATATGTGCGGTATTCCAAACTTTTTCTCTATGCGGACCGCCTGGGTACCTTTGCCGGATCCTGGCGAACCCAACAACACTATCCTCATTCTACTCTCCATTCCAACATTTTGCAAAAGCACTGTTTAAGTACCCCGCAAACGTTTAATATTCTACTGATCTGCCTGCCCCATCAGCATGCATTTTCTATTTAAGGAAGCCTTGGTAATTCCTCATTACCATTTGTGCTTCGACCTGCTTTACGAATTCCATTGCAACGCTTACAACAATTAGAAGCGACGTACTGCCGAAATAAATCTTGATACCGGTAAATCTCATGAGAAATATCGGAACTATTGCAATAATTGCAAGGAAGATTGCTCCCACTAATGTTATTCTGTTCAATGATTTTGCTATAAAATCGGAGGTAGGTTTCCCCGGCCTAATACCCGGTATGAATCCGCCATATTTCTTTATGTTGTTTGAAACCTCCGCCGGATTGAATGAGGCTGCTGTATAAAAGAATGTGAACCCAATAATGAGAAGCGCATATATTACTCCGTGGATCCAAGAGCCCCAATTCAAATATGTGTTGAAAAATCTATAGGCTCCTGAATTAGGAAAGAACTGTGCTATCTGCCCGGGAAACGCTATCATAGACATTGCAAATATTACAGGTATTACTCCAGCCTGATTGACCTTCAACGGAATATGGGTACTCTGACCACCGTACATTTTTCTGCCGACGACTCTTTTTGCATACTGCACTGGTATTCTTCTTTCGCCTTCTTGAATGAACACAACGGCCATTATGATCAGTATCGCAAAAACAAGGAACAGTATCATCTCTACAAGATTCGTCGATTTTACCTTGTAGAGCTCTATGATCTTCAATACACCCAGAGGAATCCTTGAGATTATCCCTGCAAAAATTATAAGAGATATACCGTTTCCTATACCCTTGTCATTGATCTGTTCTCCCAACCACATCAGGAATGCTGTTCCTGCCGTAAGAGAAAGTGCAACCAGTATAATAGACACGGCATCCTTCCTGAGCAAATACCCTCTAAGCCCGTAGGCCAAGGCCAAGGAGTTTATAAGCGCAAGTACAACGGTAAAGTACCTTGTATATTGAGCCATCTTCCTTCTGCCTTCTTCACCTTCTTTTGCAAGGGCCTCAAGGCTGGGAATTGCAATTGTAAGAAGCTGCATAATTATGGTTGCGTTAATATAAGGTCCTATATTCATTGCAAATACAGCAAAATTCTTAAATGCTCCTCCTGAAATAGTATCGAAGAATCCAAGCAGGCCTCCGCTCTCGATAAGCTTTGCAAGAGCAGCGGTATCCATACCCGGTACAGGAATGAAGCTTCCAAGCCTGTATATTATAAGCATCGCCAGGGTAAAAAGCATTTTGTTCCTAAGGTCCGGGATCTTCCAGGCATTTCTTAATGTATTAAACACCTTATATCACCTCTGCCTTTCCCCCTGCTGCTGCAATTTTCTCTGCAGCCGTTTTGCTGAATTTGTGGGCCTGAACTGTCAAATTTTTTGTAATGTCCCCGCCTCCCAATATTTTAACTCCGGCGTGCATCGCTTTTACTAAGCCAACCTCTTTCAGGACCTCCGGATTAACTGTTGCTCCGTCATCAAATCGCTCAAGATCACTAAGGTTGACAATAGCATACTCTTTCCTGAAAATATTTGTAAATCCAACTTTCGGTATTCTTCTATACAGAGGCATCTGTCCGCCTTCAAAGCCTATTCTTACTCCGCCACCGGATCTGGATTTTTGTCCTTTTTGGCCCCTCCCAGAAGTTTTACCCTGACCGGAAGCTGTACCTCTGCCAAGTCTCTTTTGGGACTTGTTTGTACCTTTTGCCGGTTTAAGCTCGTGTAATTTCATCTTTACACCTCCTTGATTACATTTCCTTTACTTCAACCAAGTGTATTACCTTTTGGATCATTCCTCTTATCTGAGGTGTGTCATTATGCTCAACTTCACTGTTTATTTTTTTGAGCCCCAGGGCCTTCACTGTGCTAATCTGATCCTCTTTGCTTCCGATTGTGCTTTTTATCAGTTTGACTTTTAGTTTAGCCAAGTTCTTCCCTCCTAGCCTATTATCTCTTCAACGATCTTGCCTCTTAGTTTTGCCACATCTTCAACAGTCTTAAGTGAAGCAAGGCCTGAAATTGTAGCATTTACCACATTTCTTGGATTGTTTGACCTTAAGGATTTTGTCCTTATATCCTTTATCCCTGACAATTCAAGGACTGCGCGGGCGGGACCCCCGGCTATAACACCGGTTCCTTCCTTGGCAGGCATTAGAAGCACCTTGCCTGCTCCTGCTACTCCAACAATCTCATGGGGTATTGTAGTGCCTACTATGGGTACTTTTATCATATTCTTCTTGGCGTCTTCAATGCCTTTTCTTATGGCTTCAGGTATTTCCACCGATTTTCCGGTGCCGACCCCGACATTTCCGTTCTTGTCACCAACTACAACTATAGCGCTGAATCTGAAGTTCCTTCCGCCTTTAACGACTTTGGCAACTCTATTAATTGAAACAACCTTCTCTTTAAGGTCTAATTTACCCGGATCTATTGGCTGCATTTATTTCCCTCCCTTATCTAAAATTCCAGCCCTGCCTCCCTGGCTGCCTCGGCCAGTTCTTTGACTCTCCCGTGATATATATATCCGCCTCTGTCAAAAACGACCTGCTTGATTCCCGCTTCGATCGCCTTTCTGGCTACTAACGCACCAACCTCTTTAGCTGCGTTTTTATTTCCCCTGTGCCCCTCATAATCCTTCAATTCTTTGTCCAGAGTCGAGGCTGATACTAAAGTTATACCCTTTGTGTCGTCAATTATTTGTGCATATATATTGTTAAGGCTTCTATATACATTCAATCTCGGTCTTTCTGTCGTACCAAAGAGCTTCTTGCGCATCCTCAAATGTCTTACATTCCTTGTGTCGTTCTTACTTTCTTTGGTTATCACCCTGTGTCACCCCTTTGCTATTATTTCTTACCTGCTTTACCTTCTTTTCGTCTGATAGTTTCATCAGAATATTTGATGCCTTTCCCTAGATATGGTTCAGGTTCCCTCGTGGCCCTTATATTAGCGGCATGTGTCCCAACCTTTTCTTTATCCGCTCCCATTACTATTATTTTGTTCGGACTTGGCACCTCAGTGGTAACACCTTCAGGATCATCCAATTCTACAGGGTTTGAATAACCAACTGTAAGCACGAGCTTTTTCCCCGATTTGGCGGCTCTATATCCAACACCGTTGATTTCCAGCACCTTTTCAAATCCTTTAGAAACGCCCACGACCATATTGCTTATCAAAGCCCTTGTGAGACCGTGAAGAGCCCTGTGCATCTTTTGGTCTGTCGGCCTTGTCACCGTCAAAACGCCGTCTTTTATTGCAATACCCATATCTTTATTCATCTTTTTTGTCAACTGTCCTTTTGGTCCCTTAACAGAAACCGTATTGTCATCAGCTACTTTTATTTCAACTCCCTGGGGAATCTCAACAGGCAATTTCCCTATACGCGACATGCTTGCACCTCCTCTATATATAAGATATTACCAAACATAGCAAAGAACTTCTCCTCCAACACCCTGGAGCCTTGCGCTTTTATCTGTCATAACTCCCTTGGATGTGGATATAATCGCTATGCCAAGCCCTCCAAGCACCTTCGGTATATCTTCTTTTTTTGCATATACTTTAAGCCCGGGTTTGCTGATTCTTTTCAAGCCTTGTATTACCTTCTGCTTGTTTGATCCATATTTAAGTTCTACTTTGATCACACTTGTATTTCCGCTGTCAATTATTTCATAGCCCCTTATATATCCTTCATCAAGCAGGATTTGCGCAATAGATTTCTTCATATTTGATGCCGGGATGTCCACAGTCTCATGCTTAACAATATTGGCATTCCTGATTCTGGTCAACATATCAGCAATTGGGTCAGTTGTAA
>CAYURW010000002.1:0-7335 GCA_964447145.1 uncultured Clostridiaceae bacterium | reverse complement strand
GTAACCATTAAACTCAACCTCCTTTTTCAGCTATCATCTTTCCGGGGCCGGAGATAAGAATCTTTTCTCCGCATCCGAAATCTGCTATAAGCCACTTCATTTTATATATATGCCTTCGCCCTTGACCTCCGCTTTCCGGCTTCCGGGTTTCGGCCTCCGACCAATGAAATTACCAGCTGGCCTTCTTAACACCGGGGATTTGCCCCTTATAAGCCAATTCCCTGAAGCAAATACGGCAGATACCATATTTCTTTAAGTAAGCATGGGGTCTTCCACATATTTTGCACCGGGTATAGGCTCTGGTCTTGAACTTCGGTGTCCTCTGCTGCTTAAGCACCATTGATTTTTTTGCCATAATAATACCTCCTTCACGCAGTATTTGCTATTAGCCTGCATAAGGCATTCCAAGGAGCCTTAGGAGTTCTCTCGCTTCCTCATCGGTCTTTGCAGTGGTAACGAAAATGATATCCATGCCCCTTATCTTTTCAACTTTATCATATTCTATTTCCGGGAATATAAGCTGTTCTTTAATTCCGAGAGAATAGTTGCCTCTTCCATCAAAGGCCTTAGCCGATACGCCTCTAAAGTCTCTTACCCTTGGAAGTGCAACATTAAACAGCTTGTCAACGAACTCATACATGCGCTCGCCGCGAAGTGTGACCTTTGCGCCGACAGACATACCTTTTCTTACCTTAAATGCCGCTACGGATTTTTTCGCTTTTGTAACAACAGGCCTCTGACCTGCTATTGTCCCAAGCTCCAATACTGCGGAATCAAGGCTTTTGGCATTGTCCTTAGTATCTCCTAAACCCATATTTATTACTACCTTCTCAAGTTTTGGTATCTGCATAATACTTTTATATTGAAACTTCTGCATCATTGCAGGAGCAACTTCCTCTAAGTATTTACCTTTTAGCCTGGCCATTCGTTCTTACCTCCCTTCAAGGATTATTTATCCAATATTTCTCCGCAGCTTTTGCAGTATCTTACTTTTGTCTTGTCATCAAGAGTTTTATGTCCCTGACGAACACCTTTTTTGCACTTATCGCACCAAAGCATAACCTTTGAGCTGAATATCGGCGACTCCTGATTTATAATACCGCCCTGCTGCATATCTTTGCCGGGCTTCTTATGCTTCTTGCTCATATTTACTCCCTCGACAATAACTTTGTCTTCTTTCGGAAAAGCAACAAGCACCTTGGCCTTTTTGCCCTTATCCTTACCGGAGACCACCACTACACTGTCTCCTCTTTTAACATGCAACTTATTAACTTCCGCTTCTTTTGCCATTTAACACACCTCCTTAGAGCACTTCAGGTGCGAGGGATATTATTTTCATAAAATCCTTCTCACGAAGTTCTCTGGCAACAGGCCCGAATATACGGGTCCCTTTTGGCTGTTTGTCATCTTTAATAATCACTGCTGCATTGTCATCGAACTTTATATAGCTCCCGTCGGAACGCCTTTTCCCTCTCTTGGTCCTAACAATTACAGCTTTGACAATTTCACCTTTTTTAACAACACCGCCTGGTGTTGCATCTTTAACGGTAGCAACAATTATATCTCCGATATTTCCATACCTTCTCATCGAACCGCCTGTTACACGTATGCACAGAAGCTCTTTTGCCCCTGAATTATCCGCTACATTCAAGCGTGTTTCCTGCTGAATCATTCAAAACCCTCCTTCCGGAATTTTACTTAGCTTTCTCAATTATTTCAACAAGTCTCCATCTTTTATCCTTACTTAAGGGTCTTGTTTCCATAATTTTGACTCTGTCGCCGATCCTGCATTCATTGTTTTCGTCATGTGCCTTGAATTTTGTTGTTCTCTTAATGGATTTTCCGTAAAGAGGATGGCGAACCAATGTTTCAATAGCTACAACTATTGTTTTTTCCATCTTGTCACTAACAACTTTACCTGTTCTTGCTTTTCTATTTTTTCTATCCAAAACCTAAACCTCCTTCTTCCTACTTTGCCTACACTGACTTAAGTTCTTTTTCTCTAAGGACGGTTTTTATTCTAGCAATCGATTTCTTTACATCCCTTACCCTCATAGGATTATCAAGCTGCCCTGTTGCCATCTGAAATCTAAGGTTAAAAAGTTCACCTTTTAATTCAATCAGTTTCTGTTCAAGTTCATCTACGGACATTTCATGAATTTTGTTAGCTTTCATTTGCATCACCCACCGTTTCTTCAGTTTCATGCCGGGTTACAAACTTGCATCTGATAGGGAGCTTATGCATTGCTAATCTAAGAGCCTCTCTTGCTACTTCTTCCTCAATACCCGCCATTTCAAACAACACCCTGCCCGGCTTTACAACAGATACCCAAAATTCGGGAGCGCCCTTCCCTGAGCCCATACGAGTCTCAGCGGGTTTCTGGGTCACCGGCTTATCAGGAAATATCTTTATCCATATCTTGCCGCCCCTTTTTGTATATCTCGTCATTGCCTGCCTGGCCGCTTCAAGCTGATTACTTGTGATCCAGCCCGGTTCCATTGCCTGAATCCCATATTCGCCATATGAGATAACATTGCCCCTTAACGCTTTGCCCCTCATATTGCCTCTCATCTGCTTACGGTGCTTTACCCTTTTAGGCATTAGCATTACGCTTCTCCTCCTTCTGCAACCGCTTCATTCGGCTTAGCCTGCCCGGTTTTACGAGTCTTGGACTGTGGAAGAACCTCCCCTTTATATATCCAGACCTTAACACCTATTCTTCCATAGGTTGTATGCGCTTCTGCGAATCCATAGTCAATATCCGCTCTCAAAGTCTGCAGAGGAATTGTCCCTTCACGATACCATTCGCTTCGTGCTATTTCTGCGCCGCCAAGACGCCCTGCACACATTGTCTTGATACCTTTTGCACCGGATCTCATTGTCCTTTGCATTGACTGCTTCATTGCTCTTCTGAATGAAATTCTTTTCTCCAGCTGTGCTGCCACATTCTCGGCTACAAGCTGTGCGTCTAGTTCCGGCACTTTGATTTCTGTAATGTTTATTGAAACGCCTTTATTGTTAGTGAGCTTCTCCAATTCTTTTCTCAGCTCTTCAATTCCGGCTCCGCCCTTTCCTATTACCATGCCCGGTTTTGCAACGTGTACGTTTACTTTTATCTTTCCGGCGGTTCTTTCTATTTCAACTTTTGACATCCCTGAATTATAAAGTTTTTTCTTCAGGAATTCTCTTATTTTGTTATCTTCTATAAGAAAGTCCGAAAAATCTTTATCATTCGCATACCATTTTGTGTCCCAATCCTTGATGATACCAACCCTAAGCCCGTACGGGTTTACCTTTTGGCCCACTAAAATCCCTCCTTCTTCACTCTTTTTCCTTTACCGCTATCGTAATATGACTTGTCCTCTTGAGTATTCTTACACCTCTGCCCTGCGCCCTCGCTCTGAATCTTTTAAGGGTAGGCCCCTGGGTGGCATAGGCCTCTGAAATATACAATTTATCTGCGTTCATATCAAAGTTGTTTTCTGCATTAGCTACTGCCGATTTTAACAGTTTCTCCAGTATCATAGAGGCGGATTTTGGTGTATGCTTCAATATTGCGACAGCCTCTCCCACCTTTTTACCTCTGATCAAATCTATTACTATATTAACCTTCCTTGAGGGAATTCTAATATGCTTAGCTATTGCTTTAGCTTCCACAGGAAATACCTCCTTCCATATTATCATGGTTTGCCTGTTTGAATAATTTTATTTCAGGGCTGTAGACCTTTCCGTATGGTGCCCGTGACCCCTGAAAGTTCTTGTGGGCGCAAATTCACCTAATTTATGGCCAACCATGTCCTCTGTCAAATACACAGGGACATGCTTCCTGCCATCATATACAGCAATGGTATGACCGACCATTTCAGGGAATATTGTTGAGCTCCTAGACCAGGTTTTTAGTACAACTTTTTTGTTTGCTTTATTTAAATCTATTATCCTCTTCAATAGCTTCTCGTCTGCATAGGGCCCTTTTTTTGTTGAACGGCTCATTGACCTGCCTCCTTTCATATACCTTTGTATCAGGCAATCAGCAATGGGCTTCCATGTGCCGCCTGCCTCACATAAAACCTATAGTATTATTTTTCGTTTCTTTTCTTAACAATAAACTTGTTTGAAGCCTTCTTTTTGTCCCTTGTCTTGTATCCAAGTGTTGGTTTACCCCATGGGGTAACAGGTCCCGGCCTTCCAATAGGTGATCTCCCTTCGCCGCCGCCGTGGGGATGGTCTACAGGGTTCATGGCTGAGCCCCTTACAGTGGGCCTCCAGCCCATATGCCTTTTCCTGCCGGCGCTACCCAGCCTTATGTTTTCGTGATCCAGGTTGCCTATCTGTCCTATTGTAGCCTTACACTCAACCCTGATCATCCTTACTTCCCCGGAAGGGAGCCTTACCTGGGCATAATTTCCCTCTTTAGCCATAAGCTGTGCAGAGTTCCCTGCGGATCTGACAAGCTGCCCACCTTTGCCCGCCTTAAGCTCTATGTTGTGGATTATCGTACCTGTCGGTATGCTTCCGAGGGGCAATGTATTTCCAACCTTGATATCGGCTTTTTCTGATGATATAACTGTATCGCCTACCTTAAGCCCATTGGGAGCAATAATATATCTCTTCTCTCCGTCGGCATAATTAAGCAGTGCTATATTAGCCGATCTGTTGGGGTCATATTCAATTGATGCAACAGTTGCAAGTATGTCGTCCTTGTTTCTTTTAAAGTCGATTATTCTATATTGTCTCTTATGTCCTCCTCCTTGATGTCTGACGGTTATCTTACCGTAATTATTTCTTCCGGCTTTACTTTTCAATATTTCAACCAGGGATTTCTCCGGTTCGGATTTTGTAATTTCTTCAAAGGTTGAAACTGTCATATTCCGTCTGGCCGGAGAAGTCGGATTATATTTCTTTATTGCCATTTTTCTCTCCTCCTTTTACAGTCCTTCGAAGAATTCTATGCCCTTGCTTTCTTTTGTAAGCTTTACGATTGCTTTTTTGTAGCCGGGTCTTCTTCCTTCATGCTTCCCCATTCTTTTCATTTTTCCCATTACCCTTATTGTATTGACCTTATCGACCTTAACCTTGAATACTTCTTCAACTGCATTTTTAATCTCTGTTTTGTTTGCATTTATATCAACTATGAAGGTGTATTTCTTGTCTGCCATTTCACTCATGCTTTTTTCTGTTATTACGGGTTTTCTGATTATATCATAAGCATTCATTATACGTACACCTCCTCGACCTTTTTAACTGCATCCTTTGTTATAATAAACTTTTCATGGTTAAGAATGTCGTACACATTTAACGTGTTTACAAGGGATGTTTTTACACTCTTTATATTCCTTGCCGATTTTACTACGTTTTCGTTATTATCAGCCAAAACTATAAGAGCTTTTGAATCAACCTTAAGGCTGTCAAGCAGGTTAACTACCTGCTTTGTCTTCGGCTCCGTAAAATCAAGGGCTTCAATGACCAATATATTATTTTCATTGAACTTTGAACTTAATGCCGATTTCATTGCTATTCTTTTTATTTTTTTGGGTACCGTATATCTGTATGATCTTGGCTTTGGAGCAAATACGATGCCGCCGTGGGTCCATTGGGGTGACCTTATGCTGCCGTGTCTTGCCCTTCCGGTGCCCTTCTGCCTCCAGGGCTTGATCCCGCCGCCTCTTACCTCAGCTCTGGTAAGGGTCGATTGGGTACCCTGCCTTTGGTTTGCCAGATACATCTTAACTACCTGATGCATAGCCTCAATATTTATATCCGCACCAAATGTGTTTTCATTTAACTCAATTTCTCCGACCTGTTTGCCGCTTATGTCGTAAAGTGCTGTGTTAGGCATTTTACATCCTCCTTTCTACCATGAGCTCTCAATTAAGCTTTTACTGTGTCTTTTATCATTACCAGTGAGCCCCTTATTCCCGGAACTCCACCTTTTACAAGGATAATATTCTTCTCAAGATCAACTCTTATTATTTCAAGGTTAACTACCGTTGTGTTTTCCGCGCCCATATGTCCGGGTAGCTTCTTGCCAGGAAGTGTTCTAGACGGGCTTGAGGATGCACCCATTGAGCCTGATTGCCTGTGATATTTGGAACCGTGCCCCATAGGCCCCCTGTGAAAGTTATGCCTCTTTATTGAACCCGCAAATCCTTTACCCTTTGATACGCCGCTGATATCCACTCTGTCGCCTTCCTTGAAGACATCCGCCTTAATTTCCTGACCGATTTCATAGTCAGCTGCATCCTCAAATCTGAATTCCCTAAGATATTTCTTAGTCGCAACCTTTGCCTTAGCAAAATGTCCCTTCATCGGCTTGTTTACCCTTTTTTCCTCTTTGTCGTCAAAACCTACCTGTATGGCTAAGTACCCATCACTTTCAATTGTTTTTTTCTGAACTACAATGTTCGGGCTTGCAGTAATAACAGTAACAGGAACTGCTTTGCCTTCTTTATCGAATATCTGGGTCATCCCTTCTTTCAAACCCAGTATTGCTTTCTTCATCCTTTTACACCTCCATAATTTACAGCGGGCCGATCTACGGCCATACTAAATTCAATTTTCTAGAGCTTTATTTCAATATCAACACCGGCAGGAAGATCAAGTCTCATAAGCGAGTCAACGGTTTTCGGTGTTGGATTCAAAATGTCGATCAATCTCTTATGGGTTCTCATTTCAAATTGTTCTCTTGAGTCCTTATACTTGTGCACTGCACGAAGTACCGTGATTATTTCTTTTTCAGTCGGAAGCGGAACCGGACCCGATACCTTTGCCCCTGTCCTTTTTGCTGTTTCGACTATTTTTTCTGCGCTTTGATCGATCAATATGTGATCGTATGCCTTTAATCTGATTCTGATTTTTTGTTTTGCCATTTTTAATTCCCTCCTTTTCATCGCACGCTTTAATTTGCTTACGTACGACCGCATACTGTTACACACTCACCCGGGTGTATTCTTATTTATTTAATGCGGGCCATTAAGCCCGGACATTAAGTTCACCCTCTGTATATGCATAATAGTAGAGTCGCCCGAATTCCAGAAACGGACATTACTCCGTAAGAATTCGCCTGCCGGAAAAACCGGCAAATGCTTCCAGAATCCGCCCCTTTCAAGGCTTAATCTGCAACCTCTTACTTCATCGCATGCTGAGTTTCGCAACCTTAAATATTTTATTACATTTCAAGACAAATTACAATACCTTTATGGTCTTTCTGAAAAATATTTTGCATAACGGTCGAAATGCCCCATTGGACCGGAAATATTGTTCCGGTCCAATAGACCTATTCCATACGTTCCCCTGCTTATTCGATTATTGATACGACAGCGCCTGAGCCGACTGTC
>CAYURW010000001.1:70168-77751 GCA_964447145.1 uncultured Clostridiaceae bacterium | reverse complement strand
TTCCTTTCCGTCAGTTCGCGTATAGCTTCATTAACTTCTTCGATAGTCGGCTCTTCCCCTGTGATTTCTTCCCTATCCCCTTTGTCTAAATAGCTTAAATAACCATTAATATGATTCTCTATATTTAGAAGCTTCTTTTCCAAAACCTCTCGGTTGTAACAATTGCTCTTGCTGTTTTGGGCGCGAAACTTTGAACCGTCAATGGAAATCAGTTCTCTTTGATACAAATTTAATTTCAAGCATACCTTTACAAATTCTTTGAAAACCTTTTTCAATGCCTTGGGGTTGTCTTTCCGGAAATCCGCAATTGTTCGAAAATCCGGGTTAAGCTTTCCGATAAGGTACATGACCTCCAAATTCCTTGTGCATTCCTGCATTAACTTCCGGCTAGATCGGATTTTGTTGAAGTATCCGTATATGTACAGTTTAAGTAAATCACGGGGGTCATAGGATGGCCTGCCGGTATCGTTCGGCTTAGCCCTATTAAATCCAAGCCCGTTCATATCCAATTGATTTACAAAAGCGTCGACTACTCGGACAGGATTATCCTCGCTTACATAATCTTCAATGCAATCGGGTAGAAATACAATTTGATTTCTATCTTCCCCGGTAATATATTTCATCAGATCACCGCCTATTCTTACTACCACTATTTTACCATAAATGCGACTTAAAATCCAATAGTATCAAGCATTACAGCGCTTTTTCGCACCGCTATTTTTTGCTTTTCCATCACCTGTATCCATATTTAATTTCAGGCAGTAATGGGTTTTCGGACAGTCTGGCCATTGGAATGAACGCCTCTGAAGGTTTTGGATCTTCAGAGGCATTTGATTTTTTGTACTCATTCTCTCTTTTTCGCCTACCAACTGCCGACCTCAAGGCGGCAGTTTGACGGCAGAAAAAGCGAAGGTTGTTGAAAACAATAGAAACTACAAGCCTTCCAAATCTGCCACCCTTTCGATAGCTGTTTTCCGAAAAATACCTTGATTAATTTGCGGCGAAACAAATAGACATTAGTGTTAATTCGCCGCAAGTCAAATAAAAATGCATTAGCATTTTAGGTGGAGGGAGACATTTATAATACATTCAGGAAACTATCAATCTCTTCTTCTGTATTGAAAAAGGATGGGCTTACCCTTATCAATCCTCCACGAAGCGTTACTATAATATTTTGCGAAAGAAGCCTTTCGTATATAGCCTTGTTGGCTTCGGCAGAACCTGTTGTTAACATGACTATCGCAGAGCGTTCAGCGATGTTGTCCACTGGTGTTACTATTCTTATATTCTTTGCCTGGAGGCCGGAAATAATCCTGTCAGTAAGCAGCAGAACCCTTTTATAAATATTTTCTACCCCTACCTCCTGTATCAGTTCCAAGCCTGCAGTCCAGCCATGAAATAGCGAATATGCGATGGAACCGGTTTCAAAGCGCCTTGCATCCTGATAATACTCCAGCTTACTGGAATAGTTGTCTGCAGCAAACATACCAGGCAGTACAGGGGATATAAGTTCCTGTACATTACTTCTCACATAAAGAAAACCTGTGCCCGGCATACCCAAAAGCCATTTGAAGCCTGCACTGCATAATATATCTATATTGTCAGTGTCAACATTCATAGGGACCACACCTGCGCCTTGTATTCCGTCAACCATAAACAATGCTCCTCTATCATGAGCTATGTCTGCAAGTTTTTTCAAATCTGAACGGAAGCCGGAATTGAAACGTACAGCCGAGGCTGCAATAATCCTGGTATTCCTGTCAGTCAAATCTGCCAGTTTTTCCGGTTTGACTCTTAAGTCATCTCCAACAGGTACGAATCTGACATCAAGTCCTTTTTTCTGAAGCGCATACCATGGGAAGGTATTGTTCCAGTGTTCATTAGATGGAACTACGACATTGTCGTTCTGATGCCAGTTATATCCTGCAGCAACAATACTTAAGCCCACTCCGGTACTGGTCACCAGTGCATACTCATCAGGTTTACCTCCTAGTAATTCTGAAAGACTTCCTCTTACTTTATTTCTAACCGAAGGCTTGTTTTGGGGTGCGATTGCTGCTGTATCAAGATATTCCTCAAGTCTGTGCCGAACTCTTATATTTAGTGGAGACTCAGCTGCGTTATTGAGAAAAATATATTTCTCGGTAACGGGAAATAGCTGTCTTAATGCTCTAATATCCATAATCATTCCCCCAATTTATTTTAGAATACTATTGTATGTGATTTGTTCTCTGGGTGTTGTGCCTTTATATAATTCACACTGATTTTACCATAAAATTTTTTATGACGCCAGGTAAAATGTGACCCTATAGGAGGGCTGGTTGAGGCACCCTGTGTTAAGAGTAATGCCATTGGTACTGCAAATGCTCTTATTTCTGCAGATCTTGCATTGGCAGGTATCACAAGCATAATACCCTTTGATGAGGTAGTGGAAGCCATGCTGAAGGTAGGGGTCAATTCCTGCCCATTGCAGCTTAGAATTTGATAAAATATGTTTAGAGCAAAACATATAGCTTAAAGACTCTCTCTATATTCAGTTGGAGACATGCCGGTTTTTTTCTTGAAAGTTGATGTAAAATGGCTATGACTGGAAAAACCGCAAATCATGCTTATCTCCGTAATAGAGCTATTACCGCCTTTTAACATTTTCCTTGCCTTCTCAACCTTCAAATTCAGCAGATACTCATAGGGGGTTTTCCCTGTTTGAGCCTTGAAGCTTCTAATAAAACGGTACTTATCCATATTAATAAGATTGGACAATTCCGCATTGGAAATACCGCCAGTATAATTTTCATTCATATAATCGATTGCTTTTTTTATATTTTCCTTGACGCCTATTGGAGCATTATGAGGCTTTGATGGAAGGTTATGCTTTATCTGCCTGATAAGATTGACTATTATCAGTGAATTAAGATTTTCTATCATGAATTCATGCCCCGGCTGCTTATATTTATGTTCTTCCAAAAGCATACGTATCAGCATGCTTATGTCGTGACTGACAACAAAGGATTCATTGGAAAAAAGGATATTAGGCGAACCGTATATGGACATAGCAATTTCCTTCATAAGGTTATTATCAATATGTATTCCGCAAAGGCTAAAGCCTTTTGAATCTATGGCTACGCCATGTTCCTCCATTGGGTTGACAGCAAATAGAGTGTTGTTCGGCCTATTGTACACTTTATCCTTAATAATAGAGGAAGGTATATCAGCATGACATATTACAAATTCATAGCTATTATGAAAGTGGACTCCGTGAGTGACATTTGTGTCTTTAGATGTAACTAATACTGCGATATCATTATTGCAAAACCTCTCAATTTCATCTACATTTTCAAAGGGTATAACTCCTGTCATATCAATTAGTTTTTTCAAATCAGCTGCCATGTACCTCACATCCTTTCCTATTTGACTATATTATAACAAAATTTTCATATTTTTTGTGATTCTTTGTTCTTTTGTTGCTTTTTAATAAGGAAATGCAATATTATAAAAGCTTTGTTTCGGATTTCCCTGTACAATTGTAATATGCTACCTTGATTTTCTTTGGGTTGAAACAAATCTACATTTTATTACTAAGGATGTGAATAGATGTATAAACACAGCAAATCCATAGCAATGACAATTTCTATTGTGATGGCTCTTTCTCTGTTGTTATCGCCTATTTCTGTTGCAGGTGCAAATGCACCAATAAGAAAACCCCCGGTCAAGACCCCTGCCAACGGAATACCGATAGGAGAACCAGCTGCTAAGCCGCAAATTTATGACACCCCTGCAATTAAGGAATTAGAAGAGTTGATACCGTCATTAAGCGAATCTACAGTTCCTTTATCTGTGAGAAAGGAAATACCTGCAAAGGTTAAGGGCGTTACCTACAAGCTAAAAGAAGATGTGGAAGTATTGCCATCGGATATTGACTATGAACTCGAGCAAATCAGCTTAGAGGAATTAGCATCCTTCGAGTCAGCTGCAAAGGCAACTGAAGGGACAACCGGCGAAAAGGGCATTCAATCAGCCCCAAAGCAAAAGGGAGATATTGTAGATTTTAATAAGATAAACGGGCTCAAACATGCTCCAGGTTCAAAATTTATGGTACTGAACAAAAATCTCACTTCATCCGTAGCTCTGGAGAAAAATAAAATATATCTGGATAAGGAACAAGGATTAGCCTATAGAGTATTAGAAGAAGAAAGGATCGACCAGGATGGCAACAGCCAATATGTAGTAGACAGCCCAAATATGACAGAGGTCTTTGAATCCTATAAAATACCTGCACAAGACATAAAGCTGACTACAGGAAATATCGCTTATATGGCCCCCGGTGTGGAATTAGATCCCAGAAGCGGAATGCATAGTAATTATTATGCGTCAGGGGGTGGCTATATTTCAGGCTATAAACATGAAGGGAATAAGCATATATTAAACCTGACAGCAAATAAGATGATATTCCAATACCCTTCTTCAGAGGATGAGAATAAAACAAAAGAAGAAAAGGAAAAAGCAGCAAAGGAAAAATTCAAAGGGGATTGGTGGGAGAATGAGAAAGGTACTGACTTAAAAGGCTTCGAAAGTGAAGATGAACTTAAAATAAGCGTAGCTATAAAAAAAGGGACAATAATCATAGAAGACCCTACCTTCCATGCGGATTTTGATTTTAATTGGCTCACTACCCATGTTGGAGCTGATTTCTATTTTGAATCCAAGACCATAGCCGATGTCACCTTCGAGGGAGACGTAAGCATAAACAAAAGCATGGAGGCTTGCATATTCGGTTATGATATAGACTTAGGTTCACTAATGGGCAGAGAAAAAGGCAATAGAGCCTATGTTGGAATATTCCTGGTTATCGGTGCAAACGGAAAGGTCCACGTGGAAGTAAGGACTACCTCAACGGGCAATGCAAGGGCAGGTTATGAATACAAAGCCTTTGCCTATGGTTTTTTACCTTATTCTGTTGGGCCTTATGTAAGATATAGACCCACAGGATTTGATGCTTCCTTTACGTTAGATGGCGAGATACATATGGTTATGGCCTGCGTACCCCAAGTGGGAGTGATAATCTGGGGATGTGAGATAGGCGCATTGCAAATCTGGCTGGGTTATAAGGCAGATGCAGTATTTAGCGCCAGTGGAGGGGGTGGGAAAGGCAGTGCTGAGATTAATGCCTTTACGGAGATGATAGGAATCCTGTTTAACAAGAAATACACCATCTTCCACTTAGATTTCCCAATATATAAAGGGGAATGGGTCATAGGCGAAGAAGTATCCGGTGATGGCGGAGACTCGGTCAAGAATGTATCCCCCAGTTTTTTTGTAAAAGCAGATGCCAGCACCAACATTGTGGAAGGGAAAATAGCTTATGGGGGCCATGAGAAACCTTTTGCCAATAAGAAATATGCAGCAGAAATATGGGAGACGGGGAAAACCCGGCAATTGAAAGCAACGCTGCCGGGAACTACAGATGAAAAAGGAAATTTCAAAATCGGCACAGGAGCATATAATCTTATACCTGCCGATACGGTTTTTATTAATATAGAACAGCCGGCATTACCCGGATTTTCCAGTTCTCAGAGCATGGAGGAAGAGGCGAACCAGTATTTTGCAGATGGCGAAAGCATATATAGATTAACAGCAACAAAGAGCAAAGCTGTATATCCTACCGTCCCTTTTACAAGCTTGGATTTTGATGTGGATGCTTTCAATGATGCCATCACAGGTACTGTGTCGGGGCAATATACGGGGCCGGTTGATTTAATAGTGGAACACTATGATGGAAAGAACACAGAATATGTAACTAATGCAACAAATGGAGTGTTCTCAGAGCAGGTACCCATAGATAAAAGCGTCTTAACCGTTAGAGGAGAAATAAATTTTGAAGGTACGGTATTCCCTCAATATATAGTATATAGAAAACCAAACCTGGATGCATTGGATATAAACATATTTAATGAATTTGAAGAATCACAGAATAATGAAATGGAAAGGGCAGTAGGCGATACAATTAAAAAACCTGCAACGAATAATTTTGAAGGAAGGATTACCAAGAGATTGCCTATATCCAAAACAGCAAAAAAGGATGTAGATGATGAAGGGAATATTATAGTAAGATCATCCAGGATAATCGGAACTATAACCAATAGAGGGGAAATGGGAGATGTTAAGGCACAGGGAGAGGATTATACAAGAGACTCTGGCAGTGCTGCCATCTCAGCAAAACCATTCCAGGGAAGCATAAAAGTGACTTCCGTGCCCATTGTGCAGGGCTTATTAAAAGCTATAGAGGACAGAGACGGCTCGAGATTTACTGATCCTATAGCAAGTTCTCGGGAAAGCATAGTTCTTACGGCAAAGGCTCAACCTGTAATAATAGATGGAAGGACAATGGCAGGATCCACTTTTGAATTTGTCAAACCGGAGCTTTTGGCTTATAAGCTGGAGATTGAACATGATGGACTGATTAAGACAATAGAATATAATCCCTTTAAGTTTCACTATGATACCAGCATGCAGGATATGATAAGGAATGTGAATCAATATGCAAATCGCTCAGTACAAAAAGAAGCTACTTTGACAACAGAGAATAAAATAGACGCCATAGTGAACCCGGGAATCAATATGAATATAATCAATGCAATAAATCAGGGAAGCAGTATGAGAAATAGCAGCATTGCAACTCCGGGAACTACTGCCAATCAATGGGATGCAAAATGGAATACTGAAATAGGCATAATGGAACTGACTCAAAATGGGAATGCTGTAAGCGGCCATATCATGCAAGGAGGCATAGCTTGTAAGATAGAAGGAACAATTTCAAACGGAGTATTTAAAGGGGGAATCATGATCCCATCGGTAGGCTCTCTTTTTGGAGATATAGTTACTGTTGAAATGAGCATGTCTACTGACGGTAAAAGCATAAGCTTCAAGAATATTAACGGGGAAGCGAGTGTAAAGAGACTAAACGGAACTAAAGCAAATAGACAATAAATATAAACTCCCAACAAAACCGTAATTAGGGAAGGTTCCCTGCTTAATTCAAGCTTTTGGAGGAGGTAAGAGTGGGTGAATGTCATAAAGACTAACAATACCCAAGATAAAGTTCGAAGACTTCAAAGAAAGCTATAACAATAAGCCAAGAGGAACAGGGTAATAAAATTTTATGCATTGCATGACAAACTCTATCGGGAAGATATTCTCTGTAGGGGATGGAACGAAGTAAGGATTCAAATAGCAACTGATTTCTTGAATGTTTTTTTATGAAAAACATTCACATAGCAAATGCTTATTCATAATAGGGCTTGTCAAATCCTAAATAATTGTATACTATTAATGTGACAATAAAATATTGGAAACGGGTGCCATTAATTGGTTAAAAGGGAAGTTGGGTAAGAATCCCACGCGGTCCCGCCGCTGTAAAAGAGGAGCTTCTGCAAAATGCCACTGGGAAACCGGGAAGGCTGCAAGAGCGATGATACTTTAGCCAGAAAACCTGCCTGTTTTGACTATTACATAACTCTACGTGCGATAGGGGGGTGTTTTATTATGTACGCAATCATTGGATTCATTTTTAAAACCTCTTGACAGGA
>CAYURW010000001.1:60339-70114 GCA_964447145.1 uncultured Clostridiaceae bacterium | reverse complement strand
GCATTAGTGGATGACCTGCAATATCTGCGGACAATCAAATGCCGCAAAACGCCGGGCTTTAGCCATATAGATGCAATTTTGCCTATGGAATGAAAGCCGGGCCATTGAAATGGAGGTTGGAAAATTGAAAAAATATATGTCTTTGCTTTTGACCTTATCTCTAATATTTAGCACCTTTACACCTGCCAATGTTTGTGCGGATGGGATCAAACAAGTCAGCATAAGGGTGGAAGGAATCAGCAATACGATTATCAATGAAGAAGATTATTCAACGGATAAAGAAACTGTCTATGATGCGGTATACGAGCTTTTGGAAATAAACAGTATTCCGATAGTTGCCATGGACAGTCAGTTTGGTAAATATATCTCTGCTTTAGATAATGAAATAGCCGGAAGCTTTGGCGGGTATGATGGATGGATGTATCTGGTAAACAATGAATCCCCTTATGATTCTATAGATGCATGCATAATCAGTGATGGGGATGATATTGTCCTTTATTACGGCGGATTTGATACATATGTACCCAAAATAGAATTATCCCCTGAGATAATGGAGGCCGGTGATGAGTTTACTGTGACCATTACATCTTCGTATGATGAGTATGACAGTAATTGGAACTATATCGGTAAGAAAAATATAGATATAGAAGGGGCAAGTATCGACTTGTCGGGGGAAATATATACCACAGATGAGAATGGTGAAGCAGTAATTACTGCACCCGCAACCCCCGGCAATTACACTTTGAAGGTAGGCAAGGATAGAGCGAGCAACTATCCCCTGCTTGTAAGGTCAACCAGGGATTTTACTGTTAAAGAGCCGGAGGTTACAGCCGAAAAACATCTAAAAAGGAGCTTGAGCTATATTTATAAAGGGTTGGCTGACCCGAAATACGGCTCGGAATGGTCGATCCTAGCTCTATCCCGCGGAAATCATAAGGTTTCTGATACTTATTATAATTCATATTATGGCAGCATTGTTCAAAAAGTTAAAGAAAAGGGCGGTAACCTGGGAAGCTCTACTGAATACTCAAAATTGATTCTTGCATTGACATCCATTGGAAGAGATATTTCCGATGTTGGAGGATATAATCAGCTTGAAAAGCTTGCAGACTACAGTAAAATTATTAATCAAGGCATTACGGGGGCAGTTTATGCGCTGATAGCTATTGATACACATAATTATCAGATACCTGAAACGGTGAATCCGGGAGCATGTACTACAAGGGAAAACCTTATTCAGTTTATCTTGGATAAGGAAATAAACAAAGGAAATGGGAATGCAAAAGGCTGGGCATTAAGCGGCACCAACCCCGATATCGATATAACAGCCATGACGGTGCAGGCTCTTGCCCCTTATTATGCCGCAGATAACAACGTAAGGGGGGCCGTGGATAGGGCAATTTCCTGGTTATCTGGAGTACAGACCGAGGTGGGAGGGTTCCCCGGTTCTGCATGGGCGCCGGTAAATTCCCAAAGCATAGCACAAGTTATCACAGCCTTGACTGAATTAGGGATAGACCCTCATACAGACAGCAGGTTCATTAAGAACGGAAACAGCCTTGTCGATGCATTACTGGCATATGCTATTCCAAAAGGCGGCTTCAAGAATGAAATGACAGATACAAAGGCAAATGCCATGGCTACAGATCAGGGTACTTATGCTCTTGTTGCCTATAATAGGTTTGCAAGGGGGAAAAACTCCCTTTATAATATGACAGATATACAGATAGAAAAGCCCCTGCCTGAAGGGGATGAGTCAATTATCCAGATTCCCGCTGATGAAAGGGATTATAGGATCCCCGTGAAAAAAGAGGACGGCAATAAAGAAGTCAGGATAGAAATACCCACAGGTAAGGATTCTAAGGTGACAATTGAGTTGCCTATGAATGAAAGCCTTCCGCAAATAGAAGCTACCAAAGGGCAGGTGTCTGTATTTATTCCAAAAGGCGCAAGGGTAACGGGCGGTGATGCATCAGACATTGAGCTTATTACATCAAAGGATAAGGATAACGTTGATGTAAAAGCAAAAATAAATGCAGCAATTCCTGTCGATAAGAAGCTGGATGATATTCTGCAGGTTTTTACTATGGGGGGGAGTTCAAGGGTTCAGTTTGACAGGTTCATAACCCTGACCTTTAAAGATATGAAAGGTAAAGAAGCTGCATATATGCAAGGTGGGGAGATCCACTGGATTCAAAAATATGAAAACGATGCATCGGGGCAAAGCGGCGGGAAGGATGAGTATGCCTATGACAGCGGAAACGATCTTATAGTAAAGACGAAACATTTTACTGACTTTATTGCTTGTTCCTTAAGCTTAAAGGAAACCCCGGGCGGAGGCGGTGGCGCCTCAAGCAAAGGCTATGTCACTCTGTCCATTGATAAACTGACAATCAATAAAGGTCATGTAATGGGCGCAGCCATTATAGAGCTCCAATCCGGCGACACAGTCTGGACATTGACAAAAAGGGAAATGGATAAAAGGAAAATCTTATATGAATACAGCGATGGGAGCAATGTTTATATTCAATCAATTGAGGGGGATGGGGAATTTGATTATGGCCCCACCAGCGGTTGGATGTACAGCGTAAACGGTAATTTTTCATTGAATGGCGCAAGCCAGCATAAATTGAAAAATGGAGATGTGATAAAGTGGAGGTACACTACAAACTTAGGTGCGGATCTGGGGGAGGACAATAGCAAGTGGGAGGATCAAAAAGGCGGAGGCAGCGGGGGCAATGCCGGAATACCGCAAAATAGCAAGGAACCCGGGGATGTCCTGGCGTGTAAGGAAGAAGCAATTGATCTGAAGGAGAAATATCAAGACTATGGACTTATTTCATCCTGGGCCTTGGAATCAGTAAAAAGAGCAACAGAAAAAGGGCTAATAGAAGGATCCGGCGGGAAATTGAACCCAAAGGCAAGTGTAACCAGAGCGGAATTTGCTAAAATGTTTATTTCCCTTCTGGAGCTTGATATAAAGAATAGTGATGAAACAGTATTTACAGACGTAAGGAAAGAGGATTGGTTCTATCCATATGTAAATTCTGCCTGCAAGGCGGGAATCATGCAAGGCTCAGGGAGTGAATTCAAGCCAAGGGACAATATTACCAGGGAACAAATGGCCGTAATCATTGTAAGGGCACTGAAATTGCAGCCTGTCAAAGCGGATTCAATAATAAAGGACATGGACAAGGTATCTTCATGGGCAAAAAGGGAGGTTGAAACGGTTGCTGCGCTAGGGTTGATGCTGGGAAGCGACGGGATATTCGATCCCCTGTCTGCTGCTACAAGGGAGATGGCAGCTGTAATTGTCATGAGGGCTTATGACTACAAAAACAGCATACCTGCAGAGAACAGTGTGAACAATGCAGAATCTGTGGGGAAGGGAAAAATAGAAAAACTCACGGAACAAACAGCCCTAATTATGCAAAAAAAAGTTCCCGATCCAAATCCGGACAGTTTGGGAGGCGAGTGGACAGTATTGTCCCTCGCCCGATCAAACACAATGGTTCCCAAGGAATACTATGCTCAATACTATTCAAATCTGGAAAATGAATTAAAAGAAAAATCCGGAAAGCTTCACAAGATTAAGTATACCGAATATAGCAGGGCCATTCTTGCTGTAACGTCAATCGGAAAAGATGCTGCAAATTCGGCAGGATACAATTTATTAAAGCCTCTGGCAGACTTTAATGCCTTGATAAGGCAGGGTATAAACGGACCTATTTTTGCCCTGCTGGCCCTTGACAGCAATAACTATAAGATACCGGTTCCGGAGGATAACAAAATACAAACCACAAGGGAAATGATAATTGATTTTATCTTGAAAAGAGAGATTGACAGCGGAGGTTGGGCCCTGGGAGAAACAGCAAAGGAAGCGGACCCGGATATAACAGCAATGGCGATCCAGAGCCTGACCCCATACTGCGAATTTGATAACCGCATTAAAGACACAGTGGATAGAGCACTGAAATATCTATCAATAGTTCAAAAAGCAGACGGAAGCTATGCCAATTATGAATCAGCAAATTGTGAAAGTGCCGCCCAGGTAATCATTGCATTAACGGGTCTGGGAATAGATCCCCATAAAGATCCAAGGTTTATCAAAAACGGAAATTCCTTATTGGATGCGCTTTATGCCTTTGTTGCCCCTGAAGGCGGCTTTTACCACACAAAACCTGATATTGTAATTATAGAGTCGGATTCAATGGCTACAGATCAGGGAATGGCAGCCCTCGCAGCATATAGCAGGTTTATCGGCGGCAAAAATAGATTTTATGATATGACCGATGTTTATGAAAAAGATTAAAAAGGTGATTGCAAGTGAAAAGTAAAAGATTTACAACGGGTATATTGATCATTTCAATATTAACTATTGCGCTTTCTGTGGGCGGAAAGGTCATAAACAACAGAGCCGTTCCGCTGGATGACCAAAGGCCTGCGGAAGTATATATTGATGAGACTTTGACAGACAAGGGGAATTCAACATTATATGAAGGGACTAAGGGAGAAGGTGATCCCGACGAGGCAGCAGAAACTAATTATTATATAGAACCTGTTACCAAGGAAAAACCGGAACTTGAAGAAGGAACGGACCTGATTACTGATGACAAAAAGCATAGTACGGTCACCTTGTCAGTAACTTGTGAAACCATACTGAATAATATAGATCTGTTTAATAAGAGCAAACTTGGAGTACTGCCGGAAGATGGAATAGTTTATTACGCCAGGGAGGTTGAATTCAGTGAAGGTGAATCGGCCTTTGACATATTGCTGAGAGAAATGCGGAATAGGAAAGTTCACATGGAATTTGTCAAAACTCCCATCTATAACAGCAATTATATTGAAGGTATCAATAATATATATGAATTTGACTGCGGGGAGTTAAGCGGCTGGATGTATAAGGTCAATGACCGGTTTCCCGGCTATGGGGCCAGTCAATACCTGCCGAAGGATGGAGACACTATTCATTGGATATATACCTGTGATTTGGGCCGGGATATAGGAGGAGAAAGCTCTTATATGGGAGGCGGAGAACGATGAGGGACAGCTTTTCTGAATTTCATCCTGTAACAAATTTTGCATACTTTACAGCAGTAACAGCATTTGGCATGTTTTACACAGACCCTGTGTTCCAGGGATTTTCGCTTACCGCTGCTCTTGTATATTCAACAGGCTTAAAGGGCAGGAAAGGCTTGAAAAACAATATATATTTTATGTTTTCTGCTATAATTTTCATGGCAGTGCTCAACCCGGCCTTCAACCACGAAGGGACAACCATATTGTTTTATTTGAAGGGAGGAAATCCGGTTACCCTGGAAGCTATAGCTTATGGCATTTCATCGTCATTGACGTTTATTACCGTTATCCTATGGTTTTCCTGTTATAATTCGGTGATGACCTCTGACAAGTTTATATATTTATTTGGCAAAATTATCCCCGCCTTATCAATGATTTTTTCCATGGTATTGCGTTTTGTTCCCAGGTATGCAGATCAAATAAAGGCTGTCTCCAAGGCCCAAAAGTGTATCGGGAAGGATGTATCCCAGGGTAATTTGATACATAAGGCCCAAAACGGCATTAATATTATATCTGTAATTAGTACATGGGCATTGGAAAATGCGATTGAAACAGCTGATTCTATGAAAGCCAGAGGATACGGACTGCCCGGGAGGACAAGCTTTTCAATATTCAGATTCCAAAAGAGGGATAAAATATTGCTCCCGGCAATAATCCTTCCGTCACTGATAGTGTCGGCAGGGGACCTGGCAGGACACGGCAGGATGATATTTTTTCCTTCAATAAGATTTCCTGAAATTACGATTATTAAAGTTATAATTTACATAGCTTATTTAGTATTGCACATGATTCCTATTATTGTGAATGTTTGGGAGGCTGTTAAATGGAAGCATATAAAATCAAGGATTTCAATTTTACATATCCGAATATGAATAAAAATACCCTCTCCAATGTCGACCTGACTATAAAAAGCGGCGAATTTGTTGTGATTTGTGGAGAAACCGGTTCAGGGAAAAGCACTCTCATAAGGCACTTAAAGACTATACTTGCGCCCCATGGGGAAAAAAAAGGTGAGATTTATTATTACGGACGGCTTTTATCGGAGGTACCCTATGCCTCCCAAGTATCAGAAATAGGCTATGTGTTTCAAAGCCCGGACAATCAGATTGTGATGGACAAAGTATGGCATGAAATGGCCTTTGGGCTGGAGAGCCTGGGTTATGACAACAGCACTATCCGCCTGCGGGTAGCGGAAATGGCAAGCTATTTCGGCATTCAAAGCTGGTTTTACAAAAAAGTCTCAGAGCTTTCGGGAGGGGAAAAACAAATACTGAGTCTGGCCGGAGTTATGGTAATGCAGCCAAAGGTATTGATCCTTGATGAACCTACGTCTCAGCTGGACCCTATTGCCGCCTCCGATTTTATTGAGACAGTAAAGAAAATAAACAGGGAATTAGGTATTACAATTATTATCGCTGAACATCGCCTGGAAGATATAATACCTTTGTCGGACCGCCTTGTTGTTATGGACAAAGGTTCTATTGCTGCAGATGGTATACCCGAGGAAGCCGGGAAGAAATTAAGAAGAACCGGGCACCCCATGTTTTGTGCCATGACCTCAGCAATGCGCATATATGCCGGGGTTGAGAATGATTTGCCCTGCCCCATTACGGTAAATCAGGGAAGAATATGGTTCGACCTGTTTATGAAGGGGAGGAGTATTAATAAAGGATCCCCAAATAAAAAAGAGAATGGCACAGCAAAAAACGCCGTTGTAGAATTGGAAGATGTTTGGTTCAGATATGACAAAAATTCGCCGGATGTTTTAAGGGGTTTATCCCTGAAAGTAGGGGAAGGGGAGTTTTATTGCATTCTGGGGGGCAATGGCACAGGCAAAACAACAGCATTATCAGTTATAAGCGGCATTGAGGTTCCATACAGGGGTAAAGTTATAATAAGAGCTAAGGGCAGCGAAAGGTTGACGGCAATGCTGCCTCAAAACCCCCAGTGCTTGTTCGTAAAAAGCACAGTTAAAGAAGATTTACTTGAGATGATATCCGGAGAAAAACTAACTGAGAGTGAAAAGCAAGAAAAAATAACAAAAATAGCCGATATTACAAAACTAAATGACTTACTTTCTATGCATCCTTACGATTTGAGCGGAGGTGAACAGCAGAGGGCAGCACTTGCCAAGGTGCTATTAACGGAACCTGAAATATTATTGCTCGATGAACCGACTAAGGGTTTGGATAGCTTTTTTAAGGAAAACCTGGCAAGGATCCTAAAATCTTTAACTCTCTGCGGCCTGACCATAATTATGGTATCCCACGATATAGAATTTTGTGCCAAACATGGGGACATATGTGCCTTGTTATTCGAGGGCAGTATGGTAACAATCCGTAAAGCCGGGGATTTTTTCGCCGGGAACAGTTTTTATACTACTGCAGCAAACCGCATGGTAAGACATATGCATCCGGAGGCGGTAACGGTAGAGGATGTGATTGATTTATGCAAAAGGAGCGGTTAAATAACAGGCCTCCGGCAACAAGAGCATTGCTTTCTGCAATACTAATTTTAATCATAATTCCCGCTACAATACTTATTGGCACATTTTGCCTTGGCGACAGAAAATACTATTTTATTAGCCTTTTAATTATATTTTATACTATGGTTCCTTTTCTTATGGCATTTGAAAGCAGTAAGCCCCAGGCAAGGGAGCTTATTATTGTTGCGGTTTTTTCAGCTATTGCTGTTGCGGGGCGGGGAGCGTTTTTCATGCTGCCTCAGTTTAAACCAGTTGTGGCAATTGTGATAATATCCGGTGTATGTTTTGGCGCAGAGCCCGGTTTTCTTACGGGGGCGGCGGCCGGATTTGTTTCTAACTTTTTTTTCGGACAGGGTCCCTGGACACCGTGGCAAATGTTCTGCTTTGGCATTATAGGATTTCTGGCGGGTTTTCTTTATAAAAGGGGGTTCCTGAAAAAAACCAGATTGTCTTTATGCCTATTCGGCGGATGGGCCACCTTTTTTATTTATGGGGGCATTATTAATATAGGCTCTCTTTTGATTTCACTAAATAAATTCTCATGGAAGGCGTTGATAGCAGTATATATAACCGGATTTTGGTTTGATCTGATACATGCTGCATCTACAGTATTTTTTCTGTATTTCCTTTCCCTGCCAATGATTAAGAAAACAGATAGGATAAAAACAAAATACGGTCTTCGGTTTGGAAACAGTCAATAACTCTATAATATTTTTTCAGTATTATTCCAAAATAAACAATAAAGTGTTCTTTTTATAGTTATATATAAAAAATAGATGTTATAATGAATAAAGGGATATAAAACGGTAATTTCCTACATTTGGATTAATAGCTTAATTTATTGTGCTGCTCAGTACAGTGACTCACAATATAATAGAGCTGTAAAATAAGAATGGAGGATATATAGTATGATGAAAGAAAAATACAACGATTGCGACTATTTATATTTAGTAAAAAACATACCAGATGGATTTGTGTACTTAGAAAGAATCGATGATGGCCGGGGAGGCACAGTTGATTATAAAATTGTTGAAGCAAATAAGGCTTTCGAACAGCTTATCGGCGTGACAGCAGAGCAGTTGAAGGGGAAAAGAATTACAGAGGTTTTTTTCGACAAGTTGATTGGGGGCGGGGAAAACGGCATAATTGACATCTGCAGTTGGATAGACACAGCAGAAGATGATGATAGATTCGAGTATTATTTGGGAGAACACGAAAAATGGTACAGGGTCAACAATTATAGGAATACAAGAGAATGTATATTACTGGTATTTCAGGATATTACGGATATTAAAAGCAGATCGGAAAAGATCAATATTTTGTGTAAGTCCTTTGAAAGGCTTGAAGAGTCCGCAGCCGGTAATTTTGATTATCAACATTTGGCGGAGGAATTACTAAGGTTATCCGGTGCATTATTTGTTATACTAAATATATTTGACAGGCAGAAAAAAAGGATCGTTACCCGCGGTTTTTCAACCTTTGATAAAAATGTTCACCAGGTGCTCGATATGTTGGGTTTTAGGGTTTTGGGCAGATTCTGGGATCTGGATGAAAAAGAAAAAGAAGAGATGCTGTCAAAAAAGCTTATTAATATAAGGAAAATAGCATACTATCGCAAACATGGTTTTACCAAGGACATCGATGGTGTACTTGAGGAAAAGTTAAATATAGGGACATTTTTCACATTGGGGGTCAACCATAATGGTGAGTTCCTGGGCTCTCTTTTGTTTGCCATAAAAAATGGAGATTCACTGGAAAACTCAGATTTTGTTGAGTTGTTTGCCAGCCAACTGGGGATAGCGCTTTTTCGAAATAAGGCCCAGGAAGAAATTGCGAAGATAGGCCGTGAATACATGACGATTTTTAATGGCAGTCAGGATGCAATGTTCCTAATTAACGTCAAAGACGAAAAATACTTTACATATGATATGATAAATAAAGGCTATGAGCTGGATGTAGGTATACCGACCGATATTGTCAGGGGTATGACACCTCAGGATTTGCACGGTAAGGAGTTTGGGGATGAGATAGTAGGCCACTATATGGACTGTATTGCTGCAAAAAAAACCTTAACCTATGAAGAGACCAAAAAAGCCACAGGGATCTGGAAAGTGTGGCAGACGCTTCTTTCACCTATAATTCAGGAGGGAAAGGTAGTGCAGATTGTAGGATCCAGCAGGAACATAACGGAAATGAAAAAATGGGAAA
>CAYURW010000001.1:31701-60329 GCA_964447145.1 uncultured Clostridiaceae bacterium | reverse complement strand
GAAAGGGAGTTTTTTAAGACAACCCTTCACTCTATAGGGGATGCGGTAATAACTGCCAACACAAAAAATCGGATAGTAATAATGAATAAAATGGCAGAAACATTGACGGGCTGGACACAGGAGGAGGCAAGCGGGAAGCTGTTTTCAGAGGTAATGAAAACCTTTATCGAGAAGAAGGAAGAAATACTGGGAGAAATACCGGGAGATATACCGGGAGATATACCGGGAGATATACCGTATAAAGACATAGAGGACAGGGACAGCCGGGGGCATGAAAACTATAGAGCCCTTATATCAAGGGACGGAAGCAAAAGATATATATCAAGCAATGAGGCCCTGATCAAGGACAAGAGCGGCATTATCATGGGGGTCGTGGCCGTGTTCAGGGATATTACCCTTGAAAAGATGAGAGAGGATGAAATAAGATACCTGGGATATCATGACAGCATGACGGGACTTTATAACAGGGAATATTTTGAAAAAGCCATGAAATTCCTCGATGACGAAAGGCATCTTCCTCTTGGAATAATAATGGGTGACTCCAATGGATTAAAAATGATAAATGATATTTTTGGACATGAGAAGGGAGACAACCTGTTGAAAAGCATAGCGGAGATATTTAAAAACAGCTGCGGGAGTGAGGCAATAATTGCCCGTACCGGAGGGGATGAATTTGCCGCTATTCTTCCAAATACCAGCATAGAAAGAATAAATGCAATTGTTATCAGCATGAAGAAGATGTGCAGCTCTTACCGGGAAGAGATGATACAACCAAGCATCGCTCTGGGGGCCGCCGTCAAAACGGATAAGAATCAGAAAACCGAAGTTGTGTACAGGCTTGCAGAGGATAGGATGTATAATAACAAGCTGGTGGAAAGCAGAAGTATAAGAAGCTCTATAATTAGTTCCTTAAAAAAGACACTGGAGGAAAGGACCGATGAAACAGAGGCTCATGCTCAGAGGATGAAGGATGTTTCAATGGAAGTCGGGAAAATAATGGAGCTTCACCAAAATGAGATGGATGAACTCTCACTGCTTGCAATGCTCCACGATATAGGCAAAATTGCCATACCCGACCATATCCTGGGCAAACCGGGCAAGCTGACAAAAGAGGAATGGAATGTGATGAAGGGCCACTGTGAGATAGGATACAGGATAGCCGTTGCTTCACCGGAGCTTGTTCATATAGCGGACCTGATATTGTGCCATCATGAGAGATGGGACGGCAAGGGGTACCCCCAGGGGTTGAAAGGGGAGGACATACCCTTGCTTTCGAGAATAGTTTCCATTGTTGACTCATACGATGCAATGACCAATGACAGGCCATATCATAAGGCAATCGGCACTGATGAGGCTGTTGAGGAGCTGATTGCCTGCAGTGGGACGCAGTTTGATCCCTTTATTACACAAGAAGTGTTGAAAGCAATTGAAAGAGTAAAAGATAAGAGGAACGATCAAAAGGGAGCAAAATGATAATATACTATCCTCATTTTACATAGGAAGGACTTTTATATGCATATATTGGTCATCGGAGATATTGGTGTCGGAAAATCAACTTTGATCAGCAAGCTGTTACACAGGACAAGGCTGCCTGTGTTTGGTTTTCGGACAGAGAAAACGGATGCGAAGGCTATAGGAAGAGACCAGGTTTATATTCATCAGGCAACCGGTGAAAAGACATATTCTGATAAGAATACTGCAGCATTATGCTCAGCCAATGGAATCAGGATTAACGAAGGTGTGTTTGATAATTTGGGGGCAGCACTGCTTATGGATATCCCGTCCGGTTCTATTGTACTTATGGATGAGCTTGGGTTTATTGAGTCTGGGGAAATGATCTTTTGCGATGCTGTACTGCGCATACTGGACGGCCCATATTTCGTACTTGCAGCAGTCAAAACAGTGGACACTCCCTTCTTAAGGAGTGTGCTTTCACATCAAAATGCATTGGTTTTTAATGTAAATGTCTATAATCGTAATACATTGGAAAAACAAATATTAGATGCCCTGCAACACTTTGACCCGGATTCACCTTTTATCAAAAAACCTTTCGAACAATGACTGTACGCATTGCATTGCCTCCCCACAGAATTCGGTGTAGGTCAGCATCAATTCCTTGCCTTTTTTTGTTACGGTGGAATACCCGCCAGTCTTGCCTCCCTGCCGGCTTTCTATTACAGAATAACCCAATTGCTGTTCAATCTGTGATATGATTGTTCTTCCTTTACTATAGGATATGCCCATGTGAAGGCATGCCTGACGCAGGGAATTCGTCTCCTCTGTCAATTGCAGAAGATGGTAGGCACCGGGACCGAAGCATGGCTTTTCTTTTACAAGGCGAATTCTAATCTCCGGATGCAGTTGAGTTAGGTTGTGTCCAGAGGGCAAGTGCGTATAATCCTCTGAGGCTTGCAGTCCTGTAATGATGCCTTTATCCGGCACATCTACAATATGACGCCTCAGACCGGATTTTTCCACTGCCTCGGCGAGGCCGCCATCACCAAAGTACGACAAAACCATATGAAAATGCTCCGCAGGTAAAAGCATTGGGTGGCCTGTGTTACCTCGGTAAGAAGGTATACATATCTCCCCTTTTGCCTCCATAAGTGTTTGTACTGTTTTAATTGAAAACAAGGGTACCTCTGTGTGGGTAATCAATGCCGCCGTACATTTATCCTGTAAATAGGCAAGACCGATTTTTACATTGTCCAGCATTTCGGCATTCTTGTTGTTATATAAATATACCACATCCATATGAGCCGCAAGCTTTTCTGTTTTTTCTCTGTCGCATACAACCACAATACGTTCTATGCCGGCACGCTTAAACACCATAACAATACGCTGTATCGCCGTGATAGTTCCTACTTCTTTTAATGGTTCAAACCTGGCCCTGCGTTTGGTTCTTCCGGCAGCAATAATCAAGGCTGCAATCATGATCATCTACTCCTTTCACTGTAAATTGTTTTTATTATATAATAAATGCTGAATGAAATGCAATTAGTAATACAAAACCCCGGAGAAGCCAAGGCTTATTCCGGGGTTTTTACTAGTATGACCAAATATTAATTGCCGCCATATAATTTGGCCAGCTGTGTATCGGTTAGTTCCGTGTGATAAAAGAGCCGGAAAAACTCGCGTACCTCATCATCAACATTGTAATCGAAATATTGAGGGTAGATTTTTTTTGCCAGCCAACGCATTCCTATTATGCGGTTTGGTCCCGGCGGTCTGTCTACCCAGCTGAAAGGGGCGTTTGGGGCACCAAAAACCATATTTTGTTTTACGGCTTTTAACGATGCGAAATCGTTGCTGCTTAAAATGGCTTTTGCTGCAGTTTCGCCGCTGGTATTGGACTTTGGTTCACCATTTACAACAATCACATCAGGGTCCCAGGCAAGCAGCTGCTCAAGGGAAATTTGTATCCTTGAGCCGTCCCCCGCTTCCAAATCGGCTGCATTAATGGCATTTACCATATCAATGATCTGAGCATGTGAGGAACCGGCAGGGGCAGTTTCCAGAGAGTTTTCACCATTGCCGTAGTACATGCGGATCTTTTCGCCCTCCGGTATATCCATTCCGGCAATATCACTGAAGGTTTTTTCCGTATATGCTGCAAGTTTTTCTGCCTGTTCTTTCACACCGAAAAGTTCGCCCATAAATCGGTAGACTGCCGGTGCATCTTCCAGCTTATTGCTGACCATCACCACAGGTATGCCAAGCTTTTCTGCCAGCTTGTCTGATTGATCCTTCATGCCGTCATTTAGCGCAGATACATTAAAAGCAATTGTCGGATTTGATGCAATTACAGCTTCATAGTTAATTGCATCACCCATGCCAAAGTTCGGAAGAGAATGATATTTTTGCAAAACTATACTCCGCTCAATATTATTGAGTTCATAGTTCCACCCAAGAAGCTGATCAGGCACCAGGGTATAAAGGTAAATGGCCGATATGGGGTTGCAGGAGAATACTGTTTTTATTTCTCCGGGAATGGTCATTGTTCGCCCTGCCATATCGGTAATTTCATATTCCGATGGAGGAGCCTGATTGGATGGAGTAATTGTTTGACTGGCGCATCCGGCAAAAATGAACAACATCAGAATAAAAGCCATAAGCCGGGGCAGAATTTGTTTCCTTTTCATTTTGCACCTCATTTCAAATTTGTTTTGTGATAGGTTAAGCTAATTGGGTTGACAAATAATAAAGTACAGTGATAGTATTATTACGAATAATATGTACAAGCGAGTCGCAAATAAAAATATATCGCTCACTTTACAAAATATATCATTAATAAAATGACATGTCAAGGGTTTCGGTGAGCTTAGAAGTTGTGAGGGATACATATTGGATTCTATACATATAGCTGAGGAAGCAAGATTGCGCAGAAGGTATCGTTTGGTGCTGGTTATAATGCTCCTTGTGTTGTTTTGCATTACCCTCTTATCCTTTGGTGTTGGTTATTATCCGCTTACACCTGCTGATGTGATAAGAGCTTTTTTTGTACGGTTTGGTTACAGGGGGGATGTTCTTCCACAAGCCGTAACTATTTTTTGGAGCATAAGGCTTCCGCGGATACTATCCGCTGTTTTGATCGGAGCTTCTCTTTCTGTTGCGGGTGCGGTATATCAGGGGATGTTCCGTAATCCCCTTGTTTCCCCCGACATTCTCGGAGTATCGTCAGGGGCAAGCCTTGGCGCGGCTGTTGCGATCCTTGTTGGTTCTCCGGGCTGGGTCATACAGCTTTCGGCTTTTGGCGGCGGTATAACCGCAGTTGCCCTGGCTTATTTAATAGGCCGCAAATCTTACTATTCCCAGACCCTTAGCCTTGTGCTCACCGGTTCAATGATTATGGCTCTATGCAATTCCGGTGTAACAATAATTAAGTATTTGGCCAATCCAAATGATGTGCTGCCGCAGATAACATTTTGGCTTATGGGCAGCCTTACAAAGACAAATATGGAGGCATTCGCCTGGAGTGCCGGCCCTATGATTGCCGGATTGGCTTTAATACTTGCCTTGCGTTGGCGAGTTAATCTGCTTACATTAGACGATGAGGAGGCAAAGAGTATTGGGATCAGCACCGGGAAATATCGATTTATCTTTATTATTGCATCTACGATGGTGAGTGCTGCTGCTGTTTGTCTTGGGGGTCTGATAGGTTGGGTAGGGTTGATGGTGCCGCACATGTGTCGTGTGCTTGCGGGACCTGATTACAAGCACTTAATCCCTACCTGTGCACTGGTTGGCGCTGTTTATCTGGTACTTATGGATGACATCGCCCGTTCGGTATTTGCAATGGAGCTTCCTTTAGGTGTAGTGACAAGTGTTATAGGTGCGCCTTTTTTTGTGTACTTAATTATTAAGCGAAAGGATAGGTAGCCAATGCTTCTTGAAATAGAAAAGATCAGTGGAGGGTATGGTGGCGAAGATATTGTCAAAGAGGTTTCCTGCTCTGCTGATGTAGGAGAAATTCTCTTCCTGCTAGGGCCAAATGGTTGTGGCAAGACCACACTTTTTCGATTGATTCTTGGAATAATTAAGACAACCGGTGGAGGGATATGTATTGATGGAAAACCAACAAAATCAATGTCCCCAAAAGAACTGGCCAACTTAGTAGCCTACATTCCACAACATCATACACCGATTTTTGCATATACTGCACTGGATGTTGTTATTATGGGAAGGGCCAGTCATTTTTCAGCCTTCGAGGCCCCAAAGGCCGCTGATCGTAACGCAGCATTTGATGCATTAAAAAAATTAAACGCTCTTCATTTAGCAAACCGCAAATATACGTCCTTAAGCGGAGGTCAACGTCAGATGATACTGATTGCACGCGCCATATGCCAAAAGGCAAAGGTGTTTGTAATGGATGAGCCGGGAGCTAATTTGGATTATGCAAATCAACAGCTGTTGATGGATGTAGTGGCAGATCTCGCAAAAAAGGGATACTGTGTAGTCATATCCACTCACAGCCCCGAGCATCCCTTATCCGTTGGGCACAAAGTATTGCTCATGAATCAGGGCAGGGTGGAGGCCTTTGGAAAACCGCTGGAGGTGATTACACCGGAGATTTTAGAAAGTGTCTATGATATTGAAATGGATGTTGTATCTATAAATGACAGATATGGAACAAGAAGAACGATTTGTTTACCGGTTAAGAACAATAATACAGAAATAGTACAGTGCATTAACGAATGATCAACAATATTATTTGATCGCGATATTTGTTGATGAAACATTGTTGAAAAGTGGCAAAATCCACTGAGTAAATAACGATATTAATAATACAAGGGAGTTTACAAAATTGAAAGATTGTATTGATTTTAAGAACAGTGCAGAGGGCAATAAGATTGATTTTAATTATTTTGTAAAGCTGCAGAATTACAAAATGCCTGATGCACCGGAGCATTCCGCAGCAATGTGGGATAAACGGGCTGAAACCTGGGAAGAGGACTATGGGAACTTAGAAAAGGATAAAAGCGATGATAGGATTCGGTCTACTGTTGATTATCTGAAGAATCACGGTATTTTGAAAGCCGGATATGATGTGGCGGATATCGGCTGTGGACCGGGCAGATTTGCCGCTGCATTTGCGCAGATTGCAAACCATGTCACGGGAATTGATATTTCTCCAAAAATGATTCAGTATGGGCATGAATATGTACAAAGGGAACAGCTCGATAACGTTTCTTTTCGTGTCTGCGATTTTCAGACGTTAGATATTGATAAGGAAAATCTCGCAGGAAAGTTTGATCTGGTTTTTAGCTCTAATACACCTGCTATACATGGCATTGACGGCCTGTATAAATTAATAAGGATGAGTCGCAAATACTGCTGTAATATTACGCATATACATAGCGAAAACGAATTGGAGAGCCGGATAATGAAGGAGGTTTTTGGACGCAAGCGGCCCAAGGTATGGTCAGGCCCATGGTTTTACTCTCTGTTTAATACCCTTTTTTTAGCAGGGTATTATCCCGAGGCAACTTATTACAAACGTCATAAGGAATGTGCCATCAAGCCCGGCCAAAGGCGGGTACAGTTATTTATGGAACAGATGCTTGAGCCGGATGAGCGCAATACCGAAAGCATGGGCTTAATTGAGAGGTGGCTGCATGACAATGCGGATCCTGACGGTTTTGTGAAAGAAGTTAGCGATGTTTGGTTTGGAAGGATTTTATGGGATGTGGATGAAAAAACAACAAGGGCTTCGTATGAACGCCCGGAATAGGAAGGGATAAATATGCAACCATTACCGACCAGATTACAGGTGATAAATGGATTACTGCAAAAATGGAAACCAGGTTTTCAGAAGGAAACAGTAGCAACAGACGAAGCATTGGACCGGGTACTTGTCGATGATGTGTATTCTGAAATATCTGTTCCGGTGGTACGGGCTTCCGGTATGGATGGGATAGGTGTCAGATCAGAACTGTTTATTAATGGAATCCCCGATACGCGCACCTGGAAGCTTGGGGAGGATTTTTGCCGTGCGGATACCGGTGACGATTTTGATGACAAATTTGATGCAGTAATCCCGATTGAGCAAGTGTCAATATCCGCAGGGGGTATGCTAATAATTGCTCCAAATGCAAAGGTAGAAGCGGGTTTTAATATACGCCCAAGAGGAAGTACCATTAAGAATGGAGATTTACTTGCACGAAAAAATAGACGATTACGCTCCTTTGACCTTGGATGTTTGGCTATAGGCGGTATATCTAAGGTTGAAGTATATAAAAGGCCGCGGGTAGCTTTTATACCAACCGGCAACGAACTTGTTCCCCTCGGCACACCCCTTAAGCGGGGAAATAACATTGACAGCAACAGCATATTGGCTAAGCACATGCTGCGGGAGATAGGTGCTGACCCAATTTGTTTTCCTATTGTGAGAGATGATAGGGCCGTTGCGGGGAAAGCCCTTGAAGAGGCGTTATTACAAGCGGACATTGTCATATTGAATGGTGGTTCCTCTAAGGGTGAGGAGGATTATAATGCACAATTGCTGGAAGAAAGGGGTATGACCCTGTTTCACTGGGTTGCTGCTGCCCCCGGCAAGCCAATGTGTGTAGCCCTGATTGATAACAAGCCTGTTATTAACATACCCGGGCCTCCCCTTGCGGTATTATATGGTTTTGATTGGTGTATTCGGGCTATAGTTAATCATTTGCTTCATCTTCCCTCCCCCAGGCGCCAAACTATAAAGGGAGTGCTGGCCGAAAACATTAATACTCCCAGCAATATGGAGATTCTTTGCATGATGGAGGTGCAAAAAACTAAAGATGAATACATAGTAAAGCAAAAACCGTGGCGAGGCGGTAATGTTGCTAATTCCTTAGGCGCAGGGGCGATTTATGTTACAAAACCGGGACGGACAGAATGTAAAGCTGGCGAAGTTATTGAAGTTGAGCTTTTAAGGGGGGAGGAGGAGCTTTAACAAGATTAGGCATTTGCATATGTTGGTCCTTCATCAAGGCGGGGTTGACCCGCCTCTATTATTGCTGTTGCTGCTGCTGCTGATTAAGGCTATTATTGCAATCCAGGTAACTTAAACGATTATTCAGGAACATTATATGACCATCCATTTCTGTTTTCATTTGCAGATATTTCTGCTTTGCCGTTTGGTCTTCTGTGGCTTCAGCCGCCATGGAATAAGTTCCTTTTGCTGCTTCAGCTGCTGCTATAGCTTTTTTTATGTCGCTTTGAACTGTCACTTGCACCACTCCTTCCCAGTGATATTTTTTTCATTTGACAGATAAATATGTTAAGCATTTTTTGCTTTGTCATGCAGGAAATGCCTTAAGGCTGCATTAATGGATATGTAAATAGGAAGGCGACCGCATATTTATATATTTACTTAAGCCCGGCTGTGGGTTATGATTATAATAGAATAATAAAAAATTGTAAGGCATCAAATATTTTTTGATGGAGAAATAAATGTTCTAATTCAATCGATCATTATTCAACAACTTCATTGAATTTGCACATATAGTTCAGCATTTCAAGTTGTATATACTTTAGCGCATTCAATATAACTTTCATACTTCGAATATCAGGCCTTTATTCAGGCCAGATATAAAAATTATTTTGGAGGTTCAAAATGGTTTCTAGAGAGATGCTTCGTTATGGGACAGTCCGTTCCTGTATCCGCGAACTGTTTGAGTATGGGAAACAGAGGGCGGCTATTGTGGGTGAAAAAAACGTATATGATTTCAGCCTTGGCAATCCAAGTGTTCCTGCCCCGGAGGAAGTCAATGAGGCTATCCGGAACATTGTAAATGAATTGCCCTCGAAGGCCATCCACAGCTACACCAGTGGTCCGGGAAGCAATGAGACAAGGACTGCCATTGCCAACAACCTGAATAAGCGTTTCGGCACAGATTACAAATTTTCAGATCTTTATATGACGGCGGGTGCTGCAGCAGCGCTAACTTCTGTGTTTCGTGCATTGACCATCAATGAAAAAACTGAATTCATTGCTTTTGCGCCCTTCTTCACAGAATATTCTTGTTTTGCAACAACAGCAAATGCAAGGCTTACGGTTATACCGGCAGATATCCCCGCGTTTCAGATTGACTTTGATACACTTGAGAAGAGTATCAATGCCAATACTCAGGGAGTCATCATTAACTCTCCAAATAACCCGTCCGGTGTGATTTATACCGAGGAGACAATAAAGAAGCTTGCGGCCCTGCTAAAGAAAAAATCTGAAGGGGCAGGCCACCCGATATTCATAATAAGCGATGAACCATACCGCGAATTGGTATATGAAGGTGAAGTACCGTTTATTCCCCATTACTATCCTAATACTATCATCTGCTATTCTTACAGCAAATCGCTGTCTCTACCGGGTGAGCGTATAGGATACGCATTGGTTCCGGGAAGCGTGGAAGACCATGATGATGTATACAATGCCATTGCAGGCTCCGCCCGGATCCTTGGCTATGTATGTGCTCCATCCCTGATGCAGCATGTCATTACACGCTGTGCGGACGTAGTGCCTAACCTGGAGCCATATATAAAAAATCGCGACCTTATATACAATGCTCTTATTGATATGGGCTATAACTGCGCAAAACCTTACGGGGCTTTTTATCTATTCGTTGAGGCACCTAATGGTGATGCAAAGGCATTTTCGGACATAGCAAAGCAAAACGATTTGCTCATCGTTCCCGGGAATGACTTTGGCTGTGATACTTATGTAAGGATTTCCTACTGTGTGGACCATGAAATGATAAAGAGGTCTTTGCCGATATTTAAGAAGATAATAGAGCAGATTAAAGGTTAATGAAATAATATTGAGAAGTGCCGGGTTAATGCCCGGCATTTCTGTTACATCAATATGAATTGTATCTTTGACGACAAGGATTGCACAAACCGAATCGTTTAAACTTAATTCCACTAAAAAAAGGAATATGCCGCTGCTTTGTCAAACTATTAAGATAATGGGTAAAGGGTTCGGAGGTGCAAGGACCAAACTGTTGCGGGGAGAGGTTTTTATGAGCAAGCTCAAACAGATCATTTCTAAGGTTGAACTGGTATTGGATCATATATATGAAGGGGTCGTCATTGCAGACAGCGAATACAGGGTCATCTATGCAAACGATGCCAACCAAAGGATCACCGGGCTTGACAACAATAATATACTTGGTAAGAAAATAGAAGACGTTGTTCCTATGTCTTCAATGGCAGAGGTAATAAGAACCGGGAAAGAGAAGCTTAGGACAAAAACACTGGTAGGAAGCAAGTACATTATTTCTAACATAGTGCCTATTTTTGACGGGGCAGAGATTATAGGGTGTATATCTGTATTTATGGATATTACTGAAATAGAGGCGTTGAATAATAAGCTGAAACAGGCTGAAGCCCGGATAAGTCGCCTTTCGAAGCAGCTTTACGGGATTTGGGAAAGTGACGAGTTTGTCACCGGAAGGAGCCCCCTGATTAAAAAGGTATTTTTTATTGCTCAGAAAGCCTCAGCCATCAATTCAAATGTGCTTATAACCGGGGAGAGCGGAACGGGCAAGGAGGTCCTGGCACGATTTATTCACAACAGCGGATGCGGAAGTAAAAATCCCTTTGTCGCTGTTAATTGCGCCGCCATACCCGAGACACTTTTGGAAAGTGAGCTTTTCGGCTATGAAGCGGGGGCGTTTACAGGGGCCAGCAGCCGCGGAAGAGCGGGGCTTTTTGAACAGGCCAACGGGGGCACCATATTTCTCGATGAAATAGGGGATCTTCCTTTATCTATACAGGTAAAGTTCCTTAGGGTCCTTCAGGATAAAGCAGTGCAGAGGCTTGGAGGTAGCAGCAGAACAAGGCTGGAGGTTAGGGTCATTGCCGCTACCAACCGGCCCTTAGAAAAAATGGTTGAGGAAAAGACTTTCAGGGAAGATTTGTATTACCGCCTCAACGTAATACAGATCAATGTCCCGTCTCTTAGAGAAAGAAAAGAAGACATACACCTTTTCATTAAATTCTTTCTGGAAAAACTGTCAGGGGACATGGGCATCAAATGCCCCAGGGTTGCCCCCGATGCACTTAAAATGCTTCTAAGCTACGATTATCCGGGTAATATACGTGAGCTCGGGAACATTTTGGAAAGGTGCATAGTTATGGATGAAGACGGAGTAATAGATGCAAAGGATCTGCCTGAATTAATTGACAAATACACAAAAAAATATGGTTTGAATATTGGTGAAGGTCAGGAATGGCTGACCCTTAAACAAATGGAGAAAATTCTTCTAAAAAAAGCTTTATTAGTATACCCTCAAAAAAGAAAGGCAGCAGAAAGCCTGGGAATATCAAGAGCTACCTTGTACAGAAAAATGAGGGAATGCGGGATCGGCAGGGACACTGATATTGAATAAGCATTGGTTTTGTGCCTTTCGGGCTGCAGCAACGGACAGTGCATTTGAAATATGTGTCTTATAATGATACATCGAGTCTTGTTTTATGTATCGTTATGAGACACATTTTTTTTGAGATCGACCCCGCCTGTGAACTATTAGTAGGCAGGGGCGGCAAACCCGCATATACAATGCTTTGTAGAAATCGAAATGTTCATTTTGAATATGAGAGGGTTGGCATATATATTGCTTATAATATTTATGCCAAATTTAGATTAAGGGGGAATTTCAATGTATAAAGCCGTAGCTGAACCATTCAGGATCAAGATGGTGGAACCGATAAAAATGATCAGCAGGGAAGAGCGTGAAAAGGCCCTGATAGAAGCGGGCTACAATCCCTTTGCATTAAAGGCCGAATATGTATACATCGATTTATTAACTGACAGCGGCACCGGGGCAATGAGCGACTATCAATGGGCCGGAATAATGCTTGGAGATGAATCCTACGCAGGCAGCAGGAACTTCTATAATCTTCAGGAATCGGTAAAGGACATATTTGACTATCCTTACTTTGTACCGGTACATCAGGGCAGAGGTGCAGAAAAAGTCCTGTTTTCAAACCTTATAAAGAAGAAGGGGCAGTATGTCCTTGGAAACATGCACTTTGACACCACAATGGCACATATTGAACTGAACGGAGGAAGGCCTCTGAACTTTGTGACGGAAAAAGCATTTAACACTACAGAGCCTTATGATTGGAAAGGAAACTTTGACCTTGGGAAATTGGAGGACTTTATCAAGACCCATGACAGAGATGATATAGCATTTATAAACATTACGATTACCTGCAACAGCTGCGGAGGACAGCCCGTGTCAATGGAAAACATAAAGAGTGTTTCCGGTATTGCCAAAAAATATGGTATCAGGCTGTTCATAGACGCAGCAAGATATGCAGAGAATGCTTATTTCATTAAACGCAGGGAAAAGGGTTATCAGGACAAGAGCATAATAGACATAGTCAAAGAAATGTTCTCTTATGCAGAAGGTTTTACAATGAGCGCAAAAAAGGATGCAATAGTCAACATGGGAGGGCTCATTGGGATAAAGGAAGACGAAGATCTGCTGACAGCTGTGAAGACAACATTGATACCCTATGAAGGCTTTGTATCATACGGCGGCCTCTCAGGAAGAGATATGGAAGCCCTGGCAAGGGGGCTGAGGGAAGGAGTGGATGAAGCCTACCTCCATTACAGGATATCTCAGGTAGAATATCTTGGCAGCAGGCTTATGGAAGGCGGTATCCCTATCCAATATCCGACCGGGGGCCATGCGGTATTTGTAGATGCCAAAAAAATGCTGCCCCATATACCTTATTATCAATTCCCGGCCCAGGTTCTTACCAATGCGCTATACATTGAGTCCGGAATAAGGGCGGTCGAGATAGGGTCATTCCTGCTCGGAAGGGATGGAGTTACCGGTGAGCAGCTTGAGTCTCCGCTGGAGCTGATGAGGCTAACTATACCGAGAAGGGTTTATACCAACAGCCATATGGATTATATTGCCGATTCGCTGATATCACTGAAAGACAAATTAAGCGGACTGAAGGGCCTTGAATTTGATTATGAACCAAAAGTCCTGAGACACTTTACAGCAAAGCTGAAGCCGATGAAATAGAATGTCAAAAATTGGAGCACAAAATAAATTAAATATTCAGTAAATTATGTTGTATTATAGTATTTTTGTGGTATACTATAATTAAGAAAAGGAAATATCCCAACATGTTCCGTATCCTTTTCTTACAGGCTCTAATTCAACTAATATGTAACTTTCCTGGTAGATTAAGATTCGTTTGGTTTTTAGTTTTCTGATGTAGTTCAAGAGGTTAGTAAGATTGGTTTAGAGTTTGTTCGGTAAATTTCGGTTTGACAAAGGAATGAGGTAATTAACGTTTGGTAGATTCAAATAGTGACTCAGTTGAATTAGAGCAAATTTCTTGAGGTGGTTTACTTTGATTGCAGAGTAAACCACCTTCATTTTGTGTCCATTTTGGAGGAAATCTCTTTACAGATGTTTTTTGCCTTAGAGTATAATTTTCATTTATTTGCTTGACAGCAACTTTTTTTGGTGTTGAATAACATTAACTGTAAATATATGATACAATATAATTGCATTTAGATTGGTACAAAACTCAGCCAATCTGCAAGGAGGGTGGACTTTGAAACTGATAATAAAAAGAGATTATGAAGAATTAAGCAGGGTAGCGGCGGATATAGTCAAGGAGGAAATAATTAAAAAACCAAATGCCATTCTGGGACTGCCTACCGGCAGCACTCCCGTGGGAATGTACAGGGAGCTGATCCGGATGCATAAGGAGGAGGGTATGGATTTCTCCGGCATTACAACATTCAATCTTGACGAGTATTATGGCATTTCTTATGATAACGAGCAGAGTTATCATTACTATATGCACCGGAATTTCTTTGATCATGTTAACATCAAACCTGAGAATATCAATATACCGGATGTGATCAGTAATGACATAAACAAGGTATGCGAAGAGTATGACAATAAGATCAGGAAGTTTGGGGGAATTGATCTTATGATCCTAGGCATCGGTCATAACGGGCATATAGGCTTTAATGAGCCGGGGGAAGAAATGGAAGCAAAGACTCACCTTACAGATCTTACAGAAAAGACAATCGAAGCAAATTCAAGATTTTTTGATAATTATGATATGGTTCCAAAAAAAGCAGTTACAATGGGCTTTGAAGGCATTTTGACGGCAAAAAAAATACTCCTTCTAGCAAACGGCGAAGGCAAGGCTGAAATAATGGGCAGACTTCTAAAGGACAGCAAAATAAGCACAAGGGTCCCTGCTTCATTTCTTCACATTCACAGCAATGTAATAATTGTGGTCAGTGAAGACGCAGCCTGTAAAATATATTGATTTAACTTCCAGCGCCAGAACTTCTTTCAGGAAAGGCCCACGGGCGGCAAGTACGGCAAGCTGCCTTACATATATAAATTAAACAGCAGCGAAAAAGCTTTAACGCTGCTGTTTGTTATAGGATGATATGCTGTCAAATACAGTATGATGCTATTCCTGTACTTCTTGTATTTTTACCTTGGTTTCTTCTATTTCGGCATACTTTGCGGATATTTCTCCCCCAAGCTTTGACACCTCTTCGGCAGGGAATTCGGTATCTTTGGAGAAGGCATCGTATACCATGTCTCCCATGTCAAATTTCATTTTTTTGATTTCGGTTTCGAGCTGGGAAATGCGGAGTTTCAGTTTGCCTACTTCAACCATTTCCTGAGATTTGTTGCCGACGATTTTTGCAGTGTTGACTGCTTTTTCTGATAGATTCTTTAAGAAACTCATATTTCATCCTCCTTCAATTTGAATTCATTAATAGTTAATTTCGCTAAATTTTAGTAATATCCTGCCGGAGTTCAAGAATTATCATTATATTTAATATAGCTTTGGCAATAAGACCCCCACCTTTTAGCCTGCCTTACCCACGAAGTGAGGGTGCAGGTGGGGGATGAATTGCTTCTTTGATATTGTAAATATATTTCTTTCATTAGTATATGAAAGATGTGCCCGGGATAACACTGAAGATTTGAAGTTGTTGTCAATTCTCAAGCGCTTTCATGTATAATAAATGAAGGACATGTCAAAAGCCCTGGATGTGCACGGGTAATATCTGGAGAACTGCAGGCATGCAAAAGGGCGCATCTTGGAAACAGGAAGGGGAGGATAGAAGAATGTTAAAACATACCCGCATTACAGATCCCGAGGTTTATGAGATAGTTGCCGATGAATTGAGACGTCAGGAACACAATATTGAAATGATTGCATCGGAGAGCACTGCCCCCATTGAGGTTATGGAGCTGTCGGGATCGGTTTTTACAAACAAAACCCTGGAGGGATATATTGGAGCCCGTTTTCAGGCAGGTTCCCGGGAAGCAGACAGGCTTGAGGCCCTGGGGATTGAGAGGGCAAAAAGGCTATTTGGAGCCGGCCACGCAAATTTGCAGGTGTACTCCGGCTCAACAGCCAACTACGGGGTTTATGCAGCGATCCTAAAACCGGGGGATAAGGTCCTGAGCATGAGGCTTGATCAGGGCGGACATTTGACCCACGGAAGCCCGGCGAATTTCCTTTCCAAGGTGTATGATTACAATTTTTACGGGGTAAATCCCGAGACCGAGCTGATAGACTATGACGAGCTGGATAAAAAAGCTGCCGAAATAAGACCCAGGTTAATTATTGCGGGAGGCAGCTCATATCCACGGCTGATAGATTATGAAAAAATAGGCAAAACAGCAAAATCCGTCAATGCTTATTTTATGGTGGACATGGCCCATGTCAGCGGTCTTGTGGCTGCCGGAGCAATTCCCAGTCCTGTGCCTTATTCCGATTTTGTAACATCGTCAACGACCAAGACATTTTGCGGGCCCAGAAGCGGATTTATACTTTGCAGGGAAGAGTATGCAAAGCTGATCGATAAAGGGGTTTTCCCCGGTTCCCTGGGTTCTATGCATTTAACTACAATGGCGGCCAAGGTATGGTCGATGAAATATGCTACATCTGCTGAATTCCGGAATATCATGCTGCAAGTGCTGAAAAATGCAAAAACACTGGCAGAAGAACTGTCAGGCAAGGGATTCCGTATTGTCAGCGGTACAACGGATAACCACATTGTTATGGTCGATCTCAGGCCTAGAGGGATAAGCGGAAAGCTATTCCAAGATGCCCTTGATAGGGTAGGCATCACTGTCAATAAGAACCAGATCCCCTTTGATCCCGCATCGCCGCTTATTACCAGTGGAGTGAGGATTGGAGTTACGTCAATAACTCAGCGGGGGCTGAAAGAAAATGAAGTCAAAAAAATTGCAGACATAATGGACCGGGTGGCATGCTCACCGGAAGACGAGGGCAACCTTTCAGATTGCAGGGACAAGGCGGGGGCATTGATTTCCCGCTTCCCCTTATATCATTAGTGGAGATAACCCCTCTGACGATATAGACGACAGAGGAGGCACGCAATTATGCAAAGAAAAAAATCTCACTTTGTGAGATACTAAGTCGGTGCGCAAGTACAATAGAGGCATACTTGGACAAGGGGGTAGCTTTTGTAGTGGCAAAAATAACTGTTGACCTTAAATAACGAAAGCTATATATTATTAAATGTAAGGGCGATTGGCTCAGCTGGGAGAGCGCCGCGTTCGCAACGCGGAGGTCGGGGGTTCGAGCCCCCTATCGTCCACCAATACAGACAATTTACCGTTTTTGGGGCTCCTTTATGGGGCTCTTTTATTTTTTGCGCATAATTTGCAAAAATAACCCTTTCGTGTGTTGAATAATACTCTTGAACCGGGTAATATTGTGGCAGAATTAACCGCCTGTCCCCAAAATTTATTAATTTCAGCAATATTGTTATATAATAGCAATATTGTTAAAGCAATTTTTTTACTTGTCTTTATAATAATACTTAACAAATTGACATTATATTGACAACTATTTAATAACGAATGTACAAGGAGTGAGGTCATGTATAACAGTAAAAAGAGGACTGCTTTGTTTTTAGCTATTCTTATGGCGCTGTCTGTATTTATTAATCCACTATCTACAGTACATGCTAATGCTGCGCCAAGCCTGCCCCTAAAACCCGGGGCTTCCGGTTTGCCGACTGTAAACACGCCGTTGGTAAAACCTCCTGCCGCGCCCTTGAGAAGGGTGGAGGCGCCTGCAAGGGCACAGGGGGTCACCTATGAGTTCAAAAGCGGAGTAAAACACCTGCCGAAGGCTGTAGATTACAGCTTCAAGGCACTGACATTGGAACAGTTTGCAAGCATGGCGCCTGACACTGCGGGGAGGCTGCCCGGAGGGGCTGCTTTGCCCTCTGCAGGGCAATCAGGAAATGCATCGCAAAATAAGTTTGATCTTGACAACATTGACGGCATAAAGTATGCGCCCGGTTCGAAGATCCTGTCTGTTCCGAGGACGGCGGCTTCATCGTTTACACCTAAGATGAATGAGATCTATGTGGATGAAGAGATGGGTACGGTCTTCAGAGTCGTAGATAATATGGGCACGGATGCAGCGGGAGATTTCCAACATGTGGTGGAAACACCCCAGCTTACGGACGTATTCGAATCCTACAGTATTCCGGAGCAGGATATATACCTTACCACGGGCAACATAGCATATATCGCTCCCGAGCTTGAATTGAGCCCGGAAAGCGGTATGACTAAAAATTATGTGGCAAAAGCAGGCGGAACGACCATATATGAAAATAGTTATATAAAATGCAATGTGGAAGGGAATAAGCATATACTAGAATTTAAGAAAGGCATAGTATTGTTTGAATACCCATCTAAAGCAGAAAAAGAGCAGGCCGAGGGAGATAAAAAAGAGGCTGAAAAGAGGAAATTTGAGGGTGATTGGTGGGAAAAGGACCAAAGCACAGACCTGCGGGGAGTTGAGGATAATGCTTCCTTAAGTGTAGCCGTAAAGGTTAAGGGAGGTCATGTGACCCTAACGGATCCGCGTGTCCATACATATTTTGATCTGAATAAATTGACGTCCCATATGGAAGCAGAACTTGGTTTTATAGCAGAGGCTGAGGCGGATATAACCCTTGAAGGGGATCTGACATTCAACAAGACCATAGAGAAATGTGTATACGGCTACGAGGTAGATCTGGGGGCGGTACCGGGAAAGGAAAAGGGCAACAAAGCCTTCGTAGGCATATTTGTGGTACTCGGTATAGACGGCAAGATACATGTGGAAGTAAGGACCGTAACCAATGGTACCGCTGAGGCCGGTTTTGCCTATAGAGCTTACGGGTGTGGCCTCATTCCCTATTATGTTGGGCCTTACCAAAAATTTAACCCAAAAAGCTTCGATATGAGCTTTACTGTAGACGGCGAAATAAATACGACCTTGGCATGTGTTCCTCAGGTAGGATTAATTATCTGGGGAACGGAGCTGGGGGTACTGCAGGTGTGGCTGGGCTTTAAGGCAAATGCAAAATTCCATTCCGAAGGGGGTACCGGTCAGGACTTCCAGGCCGAAGGCTCCATAGATTTAAAAGCCTTCGGGGAGCTGGTCGGCTACCTCCTGGGCAGCAGGTATTCTATCTTTTATATAGACTTTCCGCTTTACAGCGGTGCATGGAAAGTCGGGCAGGAGGCGTCCGGAAGCGGGGGAAGCGGAGTAAGGGAGGTGCCTCCTTATATCATGGCGACGGCAGATGCATATACCAATGCGGTAGAGGGCAAAGTCGCCTTCAACACCGCAGGCAAGACTGAGGACAATAAGGCCGAGGCGGAGTATATGAGCGATGGAGCCGCTCTGAACTCCAAACTGAAGCCCTATGGGAATCAACCGGTTGATATAGAGGTATATGACAAATGGAAAAGCTTAAAGTTCACAAGAACAGTCACTACAGATGCGGAAGGCAAGTTTAAGGCTCAGTTTACAGGGGCTCAGAACATTTTGCCTCTTGACTGGGTTTACATAAATGTGCCGAAAAGAACGAGAATGGTAGAAAAACAGAGATGGACACCCGCTGGTACGATAACCTATGAAGTTGAGGAAGATGTTACTCCTGTAATTGAGGTAAATAACACCAAATTTAAGGTTGTCGGCAAGAGCGGAGATATAAGGCCTACAGTTCCTTTCAGCAGGCTGGACTTCAATGTGGATACCTTCAACGACGTAATAACCGGCTGGGTATCCGGTAATTATACGGGACCTGTAAAAATCGGAGGCCTTATACCAAACAGTAATGCTACAGTCAATGCCCAGGCTGTAAACGGTGTGTTTACGCTGCCATATCCCATAGACCAAAATGTATATAATGTGCACGCCTTTATAGATTTTGAGGATTACTGGTTCCCCTTCCCCAGCGGTGTAACCAGGGGGAGGAACCTGGATGCCCTGGTCTTAAACGTATTCAATGACTTCAGTCCCGTCGGGGATCCGCAAGGGAATGGCGGAGCGGAGGTTACAGGGGGCACGGGATTGAACATTAATAAAGGCATCGACAAAAACATTTCCCTGCCAAATAGCATAACCAACGCCCAGGATAGACTAAACGAGTTGACATCTAAGGATGTGTCGGGGAGAAAATTTGTAAAACCCACTAAGGTAACCGGGACTATTGTGAATACAGGAGATATGGGCTGGGTTGAAAAGCAGGGGGATGACTATGTAAGAACGGCACCGGTCAGTCCGTTAAGGCACTATGACGGTAACGTAACAATCACTGCAATAAGCGTACAATCTGCCCTCGAAGCAATGTTTGAGAAATTAAAAGGCCCCCATGATAACTGGGTTCCCAGACCCAGACCTGAACCGACATGGACAGCAACAACAAAATCACAGCAGGCGATGCATCTGAGGATCAAAAAGGATGCAAATGCTCCTGATGGTATAAGGATAGAGCAGATTCCTACCTCATCAGGAAGGTTTGAATTTGACAAACCGGATGTTGTTGCTTATTATATTGAAATTGAGTATGAGGGTTTGAATAAAAAATATACCTATAATCCCTATACATATCACTACAATACTAATCAGGAATCCGTAGAAGATTTCTTAGGGCCGTTTATACAAGCTGTTACTCCGGTTACTCAGGAAAAGGTTGACGCTGTAATAAATCCCGCGGATGTAATGACTCAGTGGCAAGGATCCTGGGTGACAAATATAGGTACGATGCAGCTTACCCAAAAAGGAACCGTCGTAAGCGGGAGCATAATGCAGGGAGCAACCGAAGTAACCCTGCAGGGTACAGTGACCAACGGCATATTCAAAGGCAGCTACGGCAATAACCTGTCCTTTGAGATGGGCATATCTGCCGATGGCAAGACTATCAGCTTCAAGAGCTTTGGGGCTATGGGAAGCCTGAGGGGGCTTAACGGCACTACTGCCAACAGAAAGTAAAGTATTTGAGGGCCCTGCCCGGAAAAAGGCTGGGCCCTTTTTCTTACCCTATTTGGGTATTTTTTTGAGAATTAGTGTATTTTGGTGGACATTTCAGACAAAATTTCTTAATATTGTATCAGGAACACAATTTGGGCTTAAAGTGTCAACCATAGGTCGGAAATTTTTGTATAACACATAAGTTCACATGTATAAAACAAATATTAAGACAGGAGGGGACAAAATGAAAAAAGGAATGGTTATTCTACTGTGTATCAGCATATTATCATCACTGTGGCTGCCTGTGAATGGGGCCCCCGCACTTACAACACCCACACTGACAAAACCGGGGCTTATAGATAAACCGGCTATTGAATCGCCGTTACCTGCCAAACCGACTATACAGCCGGAACTTCCCGGTACAGGTTCACTGCTGCCACCCCCGGACCCTGAGCCGGAGCTTCTCACTTTTTATGCACCGACGAATCTCGAGCTGGTTAAAGCGGAGACAAACCTTGTTTCTATAAAGTGGAGGGATAACTCCACAGGGGAAAATAAGTATGTGATAGAGAGAATGGAAGAAGACGGGGAATACAGTCAGTTGGCAGTTTTGGAGAAAGATACAGTATCTTATGATGATGCCTCAGTGAAACCGGACACCACCTATTATTACAGGGTAAGGGCCAGAAAAGACAGTCTTGACATAATACTTACAAAACTAAAAATGAGTTATACGGCATACTCTAATGAGCTGAAAGTTGTGACCAAATCTTCTTTAGGCCCGATACTGAATGACCCGTTTAAAGGCACATTGCCCTCCGGCGGAATCGCAAAGCCGCCTATTAAAATTGATCTTAATGACATAAAACCAGTTCTGCCGGGAACATCGGGCACAGATGAAAGCACCGGCGACGAAACGACAGCGGATCCCAATACCGCCGAATCCCCGGGGATAAATGCACCGGAAGGATTGGAAGCAGAATTAACAGATGAGGGCGGAATTGAACTATCCTGGCGGGATAAATCCAACAATGAACTGGGGTTCCTTCTTTACAGAGCAAATAACTGGGAATGGGAGGATGAACCGACGGCTTTGGACGCCAATACTACCAGGTATACGGATGAAGGTCTCTTATCCAATGCTACATATCAGTATGTATTATATGCGTATAAGGATGAGGAGACATATGCAGAATCAAATTTAGTTGAGATAACCATACCCGGATCAGCCCCTGCCGAAGCTGCACCTTTGGTGCTGGCAGCTCCCGAAAACCTGACAGCCAGTGCGCAGGGCCCGACAGAAGTCGTTCTTGCATGGCAGGACAAATCCGACAATGAAGAAGGCTTTTATCTGTACAAGACACCTCCGGAGGAATGGGAAATGGTGGCAAAGCTTGCTGCCGGCACGACTACTTATACAGATAAGGCAGCAAAGCCGAACACTAAATACGCCTACGTTATTTATTCATATATTGGAGAAACTACATTCAAAGAATCAAATATTGCAGAGGTGACGACCCCGAGCCAGACTGCCGCTCCGGCAGCAGTGGATTATACAGGGGCCAGCAGCTGGGCTCTGGAGGAGCTTCAGAAAGCCGTGGGATATGGCCTTTATACCGACGTGGTAATGAATAATTATACCCGGAATATAACCAGGGAGGAATTTTGTGAACTGGTGGTCAAACTCTATGAAAAATTAAAAGGCTCAGAAACAGTTCCTGCAGCCTCAAATACATTTACAGACACAACAAACACAAATATATTGAAGGCATATGCAGCAGGCATTGTAAATGGAACCGGCAAAGGAATATTTTCTCCCGGTAATCCAATTACAAGACAGGATATCTGCGTAATGCTATACAGAGCGATAACAGGCGCAGTTCCAAACATAAATACCAGTATAGAGGGGGCTCTCGTATTTGAGGATGAAAACCTCATAGGGTCGTGGGCAGTAAAAGAAGTCAAATTTGCAGCAAAAAACAGCATAATGAAGGGCGACGGCATTAGGGTGAAGCCGAGAGACAATACAAGCAGGGAGCAGGCGCTGCTTCTTATAAAAAGGACCTATGAAATGTTCAGCGGCATACTCTAAAAAGAGGGACATTGAGGGGACAGGGGAAAATTAACCTTGTCCCTCGCTTTTCCCTCTGCTTATTATTTGCGGAGGTAAATATGAAGGTGACAATTATCAGGGTCGGCATGTTTGAGGGAAGGTGCCATGATGCGCTAAAACCTTTGATTTTCCCTATCCTTGCCCAATTGACCCCAAAAGATGTGGAGCTGGAGTTTTTGGATGACCGTACAGAGAGACTGCCCCGGACCCTTACATCTGATATAATAGCATTTTCCTTTGATACCTTTTCCGCTAAGAGGACATATATGCTGGCAAAAAAGTATAAAACAAAGGATAATATTATTGTACTTGGCGGTTTCCACGCCAGTCTGCTCAAAGAGGAAGCAAGCACCTTCGGGGATGTGGTAATAGTAGGGGATGCGGAAGATACCTGGCCAAGATTTATGGAGGATGCCATAAAAGGCTCGATTCAGCCGGAGTATATTTCATCCCGGGGAGCCGGCTTCGCCTATGTTGACATGGATCATCCCGCCTTCAGGGGAAAGAAATATAAAGGGCTTGGGTTGGTCCAGTACTCCAGAGGCTGCAGGTTCGGATGCGAGTTTTGCGGGGTTAAGGCTATGTATCCGGGGAAGGTGCGCCAAAAGGAAATAGCCTCGGTTGTAGAAGAGATAAAAGCAATAAAAGAGAGGATTATTTTTTTTGTTGATGACAATTTATTTGTGGACGAAAAAGCGGCCCTAGACCTCTGCAAAGCCTTAAAGCCCCTCAAAAAGAAGTGGGTCTGCCAGATAAGCATGGATGCAGCTCTGCAGGAAAGGCTATTGGGGCTTATGAAGGAAAGCGGATGCATAATGGTACTTATGGGATTCGAATCCCTTAACAGAAGAAATCTTGAACAAATGAAAAAATCGGCAAACCTTGCCATAGAGGATTATGACAAGGCTGTGGCAAATATATATAAGTACGGACTTCTTATATATGCTACCTTTGTATTAGGCTATGATGAGGACACTTCGGAGAGCTTTGAGGAAGTTTTCAGATTCGCAATGAAGCACAATTTTACATTGGCAAATTTCAATCCCCTGATCCCTGTGCCGGGAACTCCTTTGTATGAAAGGCTCAGGGAAGAGGGGCGTTTAATATATGATAAATGGTGGCTTTGTGACGATTACTGCTACGGAGATACAGCTTACCTCCCGAGGGGACTTACCCCCGAAGAGTTGAGAGAGGGCTGCAAATCGGTACGCTATAAGTTCTACAGTATGAGAGTCATACTGAAACGTTTGTTTTTGGGCAGCTTTCATTTGAAGCCCTATAACTTTTTTTTGTTTGTGGCGCTTAATTTTATTTCCAATAGGGAAATACACAGAAAACAAGGCAGACTGTTGGGAGGGGTCGACCGGTGAGGCTTGTACTGATAAAACCCAATATAGGAAGAAGAGAGCATAGCCTGTATGTTGACGAGGGCCGCATGGCGCCGCTGCAGTTAGGGATCCTGGCCGCTCTTACTCCAAGGGATATAGAAGTGGTATTGTATGATGATCGCATGGAGAAAATACCCTATGATGAACCTGCCGACCTGGTGGCAATCACTGTTGAGACTTTTACTGCAAGGCGCGCCTACGAAATCAGCTGCCAGTACAAAAAAAGAGGGGTTGCAGTTGTAATGGGCGGCATGCATGTGATGCTTATGCCTGAGGAGACTATGGAACATGCAGATGCCATTGTCATAGGGGATGCGGAAAGTGTGTGGAATGATGTGCTCCGGGATTTTTCCGCAGGCAGTTTGAAGAAGCAGTACAGGGGCGAGCAGCCCTTGGTGCCCCAAAAGGGTGTCATCACAAGGAGGGATATTTTTGAGGGCAAAGGATATCTGCCCATTACCCTTCTGCAATTTTCAAGGGGCTGCAAATACCACTGCAATTTTTGCGCTTCCTGCGCATACTTCAAGGGGAAACATTACTGCAGGGATGTGGAAGAGGTTATTTCTGAAATCAAAAGTCAAGGGCGCAAGCTTTTGTTTTTTGTAGATGATAATATAGTATCGGATTTTGAAAAGGCAAAGGAGCTTTTTAGGGCTCTTATTCCCTTGAAGATAAAATGGGTGAGTCAGGGGAGCATGGATATGCTTGAGGATGAAGAACTGATGGAGCTTATGGTAAAGAGCGGATGCCTGGGGTTGGTTATAGGTTTTGAATCCATAAAAGAGGAAAATATAGAGGCTGCCGCAAAGGGAGCAAACAGAAGGAGAGCCCTTGATCATTACAAAAGGGAGATCGGGGAGCTCAGAAGATGGGGGCTCCAGACCTGGGCTGCCTTTACCCTTGGTTATGACGGGGATACGGTCGGCAGCATAACTGAAACCTGCCAATTTGCCATCCGGAATAAGTTCTGCTTTGCTGCTTATAATATTTTGATGCCCTATCCGGGCACCCCTTTTTATAACAAGCTGGAGGCGGAAGGGCGGCTGTTGTACGGCGGTAAATGGTGGCTTCATGAAGAGTACCGGTTCAACCATGCGGCTTTTGTTCCGCAGAATATGCCGCCGGAAACACTGACTGAGGTATCCTTCAGATGCAGGAAGACCTTTAATTCTCCCTGGTCAATTATTAAAAGGGCACTGGAACCAAAGACAAATATGCGTACCCTATATCGATTTTTTACATACTTAATATACAATCCGCTTTTTAGAAAAGAAGTATTCAAAAAGCAGGGAATGCGTTTCGGGCTTTCGCAGAAGGACCGCAGGATTTAATAAATGTGGAATGCATTGAAGTTAAAGAAAGGGAAAAATATATGGTTAAACTTAAGGGAAGCATGCAGGAGGTTGGATCCTTAAGCAATGAAGACGTCAATACAATGTACGGGTTAATGGATGAATTTTATGATAATGTGACAAAGGAGAACTTCCTGAGGGACCTGGGGAAAAAGGACTATTCCATTGTGTTAAAGGATGAAGGGGGCATAATACGAGGTTTTTCTACCCAGAAAATCATGCATATTCCTGTGGAGGATAAGCTCGTTCACGGAGTTTTTTCAGGGGATACGATCATACATAAGGATTATTGGGGCAGCCCGGAGCTTTTTAAGGTTTTCACCCGATTCTTTTTCAAATATGAAGAACAATATGGGGATTTTTATTGGTTCCTTATAAGCAAAGGCTACAAAACCTACAAGCTGCTGCCGACTTTTTTTAAAACCTTTTATCCTAATTATTTGGAGGAGACCCCAAAGGAAATTAAAGAGATAATGGATGCATTCGGAAGGCTTTACAGCCCTGAAGAATATGACGAAAAAACCGGAGTCCTTTGTTATAAAGGAGTTAAGGACAAGCTGAAGCAAAATGTAGCGGATATCACGAAAGAAAGGCTGAAGGACAGGAATATTGCCTTTTTTGCAGAGAAAAATCCGGATCATATAAAGGGCAACGATATTGTTTGTATTACAAAGCTCAGCAAGACCAATCTTTCGGAACGAATGCAGAAGCTTTTGATGAGTTAATTGTGCTTGGAAGAGCATAAAGCCCCTGTTGGGCTGATTGTGTTGGAAAGAATGCAGAGGCTATTGATAGGTTAATTGTGTTGGAAAGAGTGCAGAAGTTTTTCCCAAAATATATAAAAAGGCCGTAGATAATATGAGAAGCCCCAAAACCTTTTTTTATTACCTTATAAATACGCTTTGCTGCCGACTTTACAGGGAGGCCTACGAAAGCTTTGCGTCAGTTGAGGATGCTGAAGGACTCCAGGAGAAAAGGCTGAGAGAGATATTGGGGAAAAACAAGGGCACAGCCTATGGAAAGAGACATGGTTTTGAGGCCATAAAAAGCATAAAGGATTATAGAGAAAAGGTGCCTTTGTCAGATTATGAAACCTACAGACCCTATATTGAGCAAATATCGGAAAAAGAGGAAAATCTCCTGACAGAGGAGAGGATAATAGCCCTTGAGCCTACAAGCGGTTCAACAAAGGCATCCAAGCTTATTCCTTACACAAAGTCCCTTAAGGAGGAATTCCAAAGGGGGATAAAGCCCTGGATCTATGACCTATATACATCATATCCGGAAATCAGATGGGGGAAAAGCTATTGGTCCATTACACCCGCAGCAGGGGAGGAGCAGTATACAAAAAGCGGCATACCCATTGGGTTTGAGGAGGACTCAGAATATTTCGGCAAGGCAGAAGGATATCTAATGGATATGATTTTTGTTAAGCCCAAGGGTATAAGCAAGGAAACGGACATGGAGATATTTTACACAAGGACCGTAACGGCGCTATTAAGGGAAAAGGAGCTTACGCTTATCTCCGTCTGGAATCCTACCTACCTGCTGCTTCTTCTGGATTATCTGCAAAAGCACAGGGAAAGGCTGCTTGAAGGATTAAGCAAAAAGAGACAGAGAGAAATCCGACAGGCTGTGTATAACAGGGAGTACGGCAGAATATGGCCAAGACTGAAAGTAATCAGCTGCTGGTGTGATTCCAATTCGGCCCCTTATGCGGAAAATGTGAAGAGGCTGTTCCCGGGTTGTATACTTCAGCCTAAAGGCCTTCTATCTACGGAGAGCATTGTATCCTTCCCCCTGGCAGGTGAAAAAGGGGGGATCCTTAGTGTATGCTCCCACTTTTATGAATTTATTGATGAAGATAATAACAAGGTTTATTCCATAGGAGAACTTAGGGTCGGAGGAGAATATGAAATAATAGTCACCACAGGAGGAGGGCTTTATAGATACCATACCTATGACATAGTCAGGGTGATCGGATGGAAAAACGGCCTGCCTCTTCTAATTTTCAAAGGGAAAAACGACAGCATAAGCGACAGGTTCGGAGAAAAACTTCATGAGAGCTTTATAAGAGAAGTTGTGGAAAGTCTCTCCCCCGAAGCGGAGTTCTATTTGCTAGCTCCCGGGGATGACCGGTATATTCTATATATGAAGAGCAGCAATCCGCCAAAGGGAAGTGACGTAGACAGCGGGTTAAGGGAGAGCTTTCACTATGATTACTGCAGAAAGTTAGGGCAGCTGAAAGAGCTTCAGATATTTGTGCTGACAGGAGATCCCGGGGAGGAATATATTAAAGGCTGCCTCGATGCGGGGCAAAAGCTGGGAAATATAAAGCCTGCCTGTCTTTCTTCAAAGGAAGGTTGGGATAAGTATTTCAAGGGCCATATTATAAGCGGAGACGAATAGCAGAGGCATAAGTTATTTATTAAATAAGAAAACTAATATACAAGGCGGGATGTATAAATGAAAATCGTCCTTTTGGCTCCGGCCGGAGCAATGCACAGATACAATGGAAGCTTTGGGAAATCTTTGCACTATGCGCCTCTTACACTGACTACTCTGGCGGCACTTGTTCCTGAAGAGCTTGAGGCAGAGGTAATTATCTATGATGAGACTGCGGGGAGGATCCCTTTGGATCTGGAAGCGGATTTGATTGGAATAACCTGCATTACAGGCACAGCCTCAAGGTGTTATGCCTATGCAGATTATTTCAGGAGCAGGGGAATAAGGGTGGTTATGGGAGGGGTGCACCCTACCATGATGCCCGAGGAGGCGGCGGGACATGCAGATGCTGTAGTTACGGGCTTTTCCGAGTTCACTTTCCCACAGATGCTCAGGGACTTTGCCAAAGGTGAATTAAAGCCGGTTTACAGTCAGGGCTGTGATTATTCCATAGCCGGCAGGCCCATCCCCAGAAGGGAACTTCTTAACAAAAAGAGATACAGTACTATCAATACTGTGGAGGCAGTAAGAGGCTGCAGCTTCCCATGC
>CAYURW010000001.1:20981-31691 GCA_964447145.1 uncultured Clostridiaceae bacterium | reverse complement strand
ATGCACATTCTGCGCCTACCCGGCGGCCTTTGGAAGCACGGTGCACAAACGCCCCATAGAGGAGGTTGTAAGGGAGGTAGAGGCGCTTAACGCAAAAATAGTGCTTTTTCCGGATGTGAATTTAATTACGGACAGGGCATACGCAATAGAGCTTTTTACTGCTCTTATACCCCTGAAAATATACTGGATGGGACTTGCCACATCTCATATCGGTATAGATGAGGAACTGGCAGGAACATTTGAAAAAAGCGGCTGCAAGGGCCTTCTCATAGGCTTTGAATCCATTTGGCAGTCCTCCCAGGAGTATATAAGAAAAGGGGTAAACCATGTCGATGACTACGGGGAATTGATGAAAAAGCTTCATTCCCACGGGATTCTGGTACAGGGATGTTTTGCCTTTGGGGGGGACAACGAGGACAAATCGGTTTTTGAAAAGACCGCAGAAATGATCAGCAAAATAAAGATCGACCTGCCAAGATACAGCATACTGACTCCTTTTCCCAATACACAGCTGTACAGGGAGCTTGACAAGGCGGGGCGGATCATTGAGAGGGACTGGGCTATGTATGATGTTGAGCATTGCGTATTCAAGCCCGCAAGGATGAGTGCCGAGGACCTGGAGGAGGGAATTGTCTGGGCATGGAAGCATACCTACAGCGCAAAAGATATAGTGGGCCGCCTTGCGCCCTTTGACCACAGCCCCTGGCTGTCTTTTCCCCTCAATCTCGGATACAGAAAATATGCCGAAAGGTTTCAGCACTTTACCAGGGATATAATGTGCGATAACTCTGATATAACGGAGCACATGGAATAAAGAGAGATAAATCGAAGGAGGAAGGCTTTTGACGGCCTGTTTTTATTACGGAGGGGAGTCTGCATCTGATTTATTTGCATAATATTGTATAGCCTATGTGGAGATGATATTTGTATTACCCTGAAGTGGTGAATGATGGGGTAATTGTATTTGTTGAGGTGATAAACGTGAAAATAATATTTATATTACCTGCAATAGGAAAAAAACCGGGGCAGAAATATATAGGTACATGGAAAATGGAGCCCCTGACCATTGCCGTACTAAAGAGCCTGACTCCCCGGGACATCGAAACGTCCTTCTATGATGACAGGATAGAGCTTATCAATTATGATGAGCCTGCGGATCTGGTGGCTATAACGGTGGAAACCTACACGGCAGGGCGCAGCTATGAAATAAGCAGAGCTTTCAGAGAAAGAGGGGCAAAGGTGGTCCTTGGAGGTTACCATACAACTCTTATGCCGGAGGAGACCATGGAACATGCCGATGCAATAATAACCGGCAACGCTGAAGAGGTATGGGGAAGAATGCTTTCGGATTTCCGAAGGGGTGAGCTGAAAAGGCATTATTCGGGTAATACGGGCTACAGCCCTTTATTGCCTGACAGGTCTGTATACAAAGATAAAAAATATCTGCCGGTCTCCCTTATTGAAACAGGCAGAGGCTGCTGCAACCGTTGCAACTTTTGTGCGATATCAAGCTATTACAATTGCAATTACTACCCCCGCCCCCATGAATATATTATTAAGGATATCCAGAACTCTGAACACAGGTATCATTTTTTAGTAGACGATAATCTGGTGGCAGACAAGAAAAATGCTATGGAGCTTTTCAAGAAAATAAAACCTTTGAAAATTAAGTGGGCAGGGCAGGGTACTCTCAATATGGCCAGGGATGATGAGCTGCTGAAAGCCATGAAGGAAAGCGGCTGCGAGATTATTCTGATAGGCTTTGAAAGTCTGGAGGAGGAAAATCTAAGGCAGATGAATAAATCCATAAATTTAATCATGAGTGAAAGAGATGAGCTGGTAAATCGTGTTCATGCTGCAGGCATAGGCATTTATGCCACCTTTATATTCGGATATGATTACGACACGGAGGAGACCATAGAAAAGGCTTTGTATTTTTCAGAAAAGCACAGGTTCTATACTGCAGCCTTTAACCATTTGCTGCCCTTTCCCGGGACAAAAATGTATGAGCATTTAAAAGCCGAAAAAAGACTGATAACGGAGAAATGGTGGCTTCAGGAAAATTACAACTATGGTGAACTGGCCTTTGTGCCGAGAAATATGTCCCCCGAAAGGCTCAGCAGGCTCTGCAGGGATGCAAGAAAAGAGTTTTCAAAAGGGAAGAACCTATTGGGAAGAGGAATTTCTGCAATGGGCAGGACAAGCCCGATGTTGTGGTTCTTATTCTGGGCAATGAATTTGAGCATCGGGGGAGAAGTTGACGAAAAAATGAATATACCCGTAGGGAGGAATTTGGATGAACTTCCCAAGTGATAAGTATGAGATTGCTTTGGCAGAACAAAGGGATCTGGAGGATATAAAGGAAATATTCAGATGCGGGGAATTTGACGGGGGGATAGCCCTTCAATATTTGAGGGAGCCCGACCCTGTAGCCTCTTTTGAAAGGGAAGGGGAAAAAACGATTATTCTGATTCTGAGAGACAAGCTGAAAAATAAAGCTGCGGGATTGGGCGCCTGTATAATAAGAAATGTATATATAGACGGAAAAATTATGAGAATGGGGTATTTGACAGGACTTAAGCTGAGGCCGGAATATAGGGGGAAAATATTGTTCATTCCATATATCTATCGGGAAATGTACGAGCTTGTCGGCGGCCAGGCGGATTTCTATTTTACGACCATATTAAAAGAAAACACAGAAGCACGGAGGATGCTTGAAAAACCAAGGAAGCTTATGCCTTTGTATGAATATTTTGGAGATTATCGTGTGTACTTTTGCAAATCAGGGATAAGGCTTGCAGGAACCGGACAATACACCCCAAGACGGTGTTGCAGGAATGAGCTGGAGGCCTTTTTTGAAAGGCAGGCCCGGGGGGTTGATATGTCCCTCCAAAGCATAGGGTCCTATGATTTGGAGAATGCGGTTCATTACGGCTTGTATAAAGGAAGCGACCTTGTTGCCTGCGGATATGTGCTGAATCAGCAGCAGTATAAACAGTATGTGATAAAAAACTATAGAGGAATATACAGGCTGATTAGCAAGCTGCCTACAAGATTCCTGGGGTATCCGTCCTTTCCGAAAATAAATGAAACCGCCAACTGTGCATGTGCGGGTCTATGGGCGGAGAACAACGATGCAGCCCTCGCACACTATCTTTGGCAGTTTATGAGGCAGGACGCAAGGGAATTTGACTTTATTATGATAGGGCTCTTCGAAAGGCACCCTCTCAGGGCATATTTTGAGAAAACAAGGCACATCCACTATGACAGCCGCTGCTATATTGTTGACTTTGAGCATAGTAAAGAAACCTTTGGAGGGCTTGTGGGGAAGAATCTGTATATTGACACTGCATTTTTGTAAATGCCTGCGTATTTTTGGATTGACGCAGAATGCCATTTGCCGCCTGCGCCAGAGTCCTCGGGAATCAGGATTTTGCCTGATAATATCCGGCAGGCTCCGGTAATACAGCAGGGATATTATGAAGATAGGAGGCCAGGATGCCGTATGCTTAGGATAGGTGAATTTGCATCCCTTACAGGAATGAGCATTCATATGCTTCGTCATTATGGCAAAATTGGATTATTGGTACCGAAGCATACCGGTGATACCAGCAATTATCGCTATTACAGTGAAAACCAGATATTAGAGGCTAACCGAATTCAGATACTCAAAGAGCTTGGATTTGGATTAAAGGAAATTGCAAAAATAAATAGCTGTTCCAATAACGAAATACAACAGCTTATAGAAAGCAAGATCATTGAAAGGCAGAAATCCGCAGAACACATTATGCAGCAAATCCGGCTAATGCGCCAGACAGCCGGGAATATTGACAAATATGGCGACATGGTTTTTTCGGCAAAATTAATATCCTTTACTGTGAGAAAGGTAGTAAGTCTTCGGGGAAAAATAAGCAAATTTGAAGATGAGGGCCTACTCTGGGAAAGGCTGGATCATATATGCCGCATAAATGGTGTAAAGACACTGGGAGATGAGTATTCCTATGCAATCACTCACAGCATTGATTTAAGGAATAATATAATTGATACGGAAGTACAAAGAGAAGTTAGCGAAATTCTTCCAATAGAATCAGAGCTGAGATTTTACGAAATGCCGGCAGTTGAAGCAGCAGCTGTAACGGTAAGGGGAGTTTACAGCAGGATCAGCGACATAAGCTGCTATGTGCACAACTATATAAAGGACATGGGTTATGAAATATACGGAGTACCGCTGCGCAGATATTTTTTATCCCCCAGAAATGGGTGCGATCCACGGGATTATATAACGGAATACTATTTTACATTGAAAAATATTTCAAAAACCTCTTGACTCTCGCATTGTGCGAGGGTTTATTCTTTTTGTAGATAAACAATAACTATACATTTTAGGATATCCGAATCTGATTATGGGTATGCGCAATCCAATTAACGATGTCTATTTACACACAATGCGACGATTGCGGCAACCGGATACAGTACCTGTATTCTAATTAATGGATGTCTATCCTAAAACACATTAAATGGAGGGGTTTACAATGAAAAGGATAATTGAACTAAAGCATCATTTTGATGATTACGAGTGCATGTGGAACGGGATAGAGGATATATACATGAACAAAACGGGGGAATCACTGCCCAGCAATTTTTTCTTTGTTTTATCGTGGTTTGGTTCATTTTGCTATTTAAAAACTGACAAATCAGAACTCAAGAGAATGGTGGCACTGGGAGATGGGCGTACAAAAAAGATGTATGAGTTTTTGGCCCCAATTGTCGGCTTTGATTATAAACACCACGAGTGCAGGAGCTATGAGAAAGCCCTGGCAAAAGCAAAGTCCGAGATTGATGCAGGTTATCCGGTAGTTCTGGGCGCTTTGGACATGTATTATCTGCCTTATTACCCCAAGCTTTATCATAAAGAGCATATTCCCTTTCACTATGTACTTATGGTTGGCTATGACGAGAATGAACAGTGCATATATCTATATGATTGCGGGCGCCCGGAGCTTCTGCGCCTTTCCTATGAAGAATTAAAGGATTGTATGAATTGCAGCTATCCGGGGTTAAGCAAGAGAAATACAGTATGTACAATCAGAATGAATGGAGTAAAGGATAAATACCAAATTGCAAAAGATGCTTTGGCAAAGAGAAGAGAACAGTTCTTAAACCCCCCCGCAAACTTTTTGGGAAATAAAGGCTTTGAAAAGTTCATCCATGAGCTTCCAAAATGGAGAGTCCGGATGAGCAGGGATGATCATGACAAGATTTTGACAAATATGGTGATATTTTTTGGAACGGTACCGACAATGCCGAATGCTCTTAAAGGCATCGACAAGCCTGATGATATCTCATTCAGGGGTGGATTTGACAAAATGAGCAATGTTCTTTCCATAATGGGGGCAGAGTATAAAAATGAGAGATGGACAGATGCAGCATTGATCTTTAGAGAGGGGGCCTGCTTAATGGAAAAGGTATCAAATGCAATAATCGTTTATCTATCAGGCAAAGCCGATGATATCGGTAGTCTCCCTATGTTATTTGCGGGGGTTCTGGAAAAGATGAAAGAGGGATACAAGGCACTGTGTAAATGACTGTCTCCCCTCTTCTGTCTTTCCTTAATTGCTTCCCGGTATTTTCACTTCACTGGGGTCCAGAGAATCTTTTACGTTCAGATCATAGGTGCCTTCATTTGCACCGTATTCGATATAGAAATTGTATTTGTCCTTCTTCATACGGACGGCGTCAAATTTCCCCTGCTCCGCCAGTATCTTCAGTTCCGCCTCGGACAGCGTCTGTCCGGGCTGTGTATAAATGACATATTCTAATGCAAAGCCTTTGCTTTTCATCAGTATCAGATAATTCATCAAGTCCTGATGGGGCAGATCGCTAAATTGTATACGGACCAAATCAGCGTCACCCCATATCCATACAATATTTGCGGGTATAGGAGGGATATCCTTGGGCAGATAATCCGGCCATGCCAAATCTGCCGGGAAAATTGAATTACTGCGGGCAAAAGCATCCGGGTCAGGTGCAGACAATTGGGGGGGTTCAGGCAATTGAGGGGGTGCAGGTATCATGGCTTGAGAGTCTTCATACATACTGCTCACTCCGGGGAAATATTCAACAGGGGTGACAACGTTCGATGTATTAAAAAACCTTTGCTCCCCTTTTGATATGAACATGATACCGCTGCCAATCAATGCGTTAATATTGGTACAATTTGTATAATCACTTAATTTTGTGACATTTTGACCTTCTAACATGTAAATGCGGCCCTGGTCGTTCTTATTTGCAAAACAAAAGTCAAATCCGTTATAGCACATGTATTCTGAAGAATAGTCGCTTTCCATTCTCCGCCCTGTTCCGTCATTTGCAACACTGTAAATCCTGTTGTTATCATCAAGGTTTATATAGTATATCCGGTTATTATGGGTTAATATTTGGGCGGCCTTGTCTTCGATGTACTTTTCGTTTTTCTTGCCGTCGGTGGTCATACAATTGATATGATTGTCCTTTGTGTTTATATAATATAGTTTTTCGTAATCCTGAAAAAGGTTTGATGCGCTGTTGCTGCCGAGCTTTTTTTTGTTCTTGCCGTCCCGGCTTATACAATAGATTCTGCTGTTGTCATCTTTGTTTAAATAATATATTTTGTCAGCAACACAGAACTGTGACACAGAATCCTCAGTCAGCTTTTCACCTTTTACCTCCTTCGACGTGTCTATTCTGTAAATTCTGTCATTGTCAGATTTGTTTATATAGTATATGAAACCCTTTAATTCGCATAGATTGCTTGCGCTGTCATCACAATACTTATAGACCTTTAATCCGGAGTTGTAATTTACTGCATAGATTTTACCGCTGTCCCGCATATTAGCAAACAAATCAAAGGAATAACCCTTGAGCCACAATCCTCCGTTAACCAGGTTTGTTGTATCATTGCCGTTTATTACATCATAGGACATATCTGAATGGTTTGAAGCCGGGGATGAAAGAAAAGGTATATCAACACCCAGCTTTGACAACCCGATGCATGCAAGTAAAACAAGAAATACTGCTACATAGGGTATCAACTCTCCAAATTTGCCGAATCGTTTTTCCCAGAAGCTCTTTTTACCTTCAGCCATTTCCTTGTGCTGTATTGCGGCAATGTCCCTGCGGGCGGTTATAGCAAGGATAAGAGGGCCGACCAGCGGAAGCAGAACGCTTAGCAAAGCCCATTTCCAAGGATTGCGTCCTGTTTTTCCCGCAACAACAAATGCCCATGCAGGAAACGCTGTCAAAGTGACTACTGCGGCTATAATAATAGCGGAGTTATTTCCGGATGCTGTCGCAGCATACCAGAGCACACTGACCAAAAGCATGAATGTTGAGATTTTTTTCATTGATTTATCCCCTTCTGTCTCAAATATATAGGCAAATTGTATCAGAAGGGCGGATATTTTTGGTGGAAAAATAGTGGAATTATTCGGTTTTTCCTACTCCTGAATTCATATGTCGTGAAAAGTACATTATTTTAACACAAAATCAGAATCTTCAACTGATTTTGTAATGATAAATCTTTTTCACGACATATATAGGATTTGATGTGAGGTATTTATACATTTTAGGATAGACATCAGCTAGTATATTTCGGATATCCTAAAATGTTTTCCTTGATTCATAGAATACGCCGAAGGTTGTATGTTATTTTTAATTAGCTGTTTGCTGGCATATTCTATATAGTGCAATCATATAGTTGAAGTATTGTAAAAGGAATGTGCATAGAAGAATGTAAAGATATGGATTGGAATAAATGGAGGCGAAATGGTGAGCAAAGGAAATTTAACGAAATTTTGCACAAAAATTTGCATTTTTTCATTGAAAGCATCGTTGGAACAGATTTATGTTACCTTGATTTTATTTGCATCGAAACCGCCCTCGTTTTAATTAGCTGCATACTGGCGTATTTCTATATAGCGTAATACAAGTGCAGATGTCGGCATATGCAATAACTCTTAAATATGAATACCGGAGGAAAAGCGATTTTTATGGAAAACCATACCGGAAATGTACAGATATACGATCAAAAATATGCAGAACCGGAGCGCCAATGCGACAGAGAAACCCCGAAGCGGAGCGATCTCAATCTCCGGTCTGTTAATGAGAGAAACACCCAGAACGGCCAGCACTGCAGCGGCAGGGGGCAAGCATATTCCCGCAATATGCCATAATGTGGGTATATCAGATCTGTGCAAAACGAGATAAAGGGAAAGCAAAGGAAACCCCGAAATAATAAGACCATAAACTCCTGCAATGAAGCATTCCCGTAAGACGTAACCAAGAGCCGTCTGCTCCATTAGTATTCTAAAGCTGCTGTTATAAAAGACAAAGGCACCAAAACCGCTAAGCAGAGTATATAACGCTATTAAGGCAATACTTCTGCTTCTAGACAGATTAGCGCTCTTTCTGGCAGCCAGTAAAGCGAATACAATAATCGGCATGTTAGAAAGTACGCCCCATATAAAAGAAGGTAGACCGGCAGGTTCATTTCCCTGCCCTCCCATAAAATACGTCCATCCCAGCAATCGGTTCAGAAAAGTCCAAAGAATGCCCCCGGAGATCAAGGCAAAAAAACCGCAGGCAAGAAGCATTGGAAGGCTTATGCCAGTACTGGCAAGCCTTGAATATGGGTTTTTTTGCTGTTCAGTCCGGCATGCTATCGCATACATAAGGGCTCCACTCAAAAATTCGCCGAAATCCTCCTTGTTCAGGAGGGATGCTTTGCTCTCATCACATAGGGATATGTGCACTAATTTTTGTTGAATTATATTTCTGATTTGCAGTTTTTCCGAATCATTGGTTTGCTCAATAGAAAACCGGACGATGTTGGCAACATGCTTTTTGGGCAGGGCGACCGTATCGTTGATCCATTTGTATACAAGGCTTTTATCGCAGTTAACGTAATATTCTGTGAAATACCGTTGATTTTCAAAGGAATAGCGAAATAGGGTTTTAAGTATGAAACCGGTCGTAAATGCAGAGTCGATGGCAAACACCGCCTTTGTTAAAAAACTTTGTTTATGTGCCTGCGCCAGAATTTACTTTGTAAAAGACTTATAGATAGCAAATGCGGCAAGCTGCCTTTGTTATATGAGCATTATACTAAAATAAGGTAAAAGGCGCAATATATAGCAATATGCGTACATGCTTCCACTAAAGCCTCACTGCTTTCGGGCTGCATGTTGCCGGAAGTGTCTTCAGCTTATATAGCAATTCAAAACGCAATGGTCAGGGATGTAAAGGAGTATTTCAGGCAGGATAAACTAAATCTTATATGATAAATTTCCAAAATCGTGTCCCGAAGGGATTTGATATATTCGCAAATCGAATTCCGGAATTATTGCGATAACATGGCTGAATATTTCTGACTGTACGACTTCATAATCAGCCCATTTGGTTCCGTCCAAAAAAACATATATTTCTATAGGCATACCGAATTCAGTCGGTTGGCGCTGTCTTACCATTTGGGTCAATTCTTTGTTAAGCCTGGGGTGATTCTTCAAATATCCCAGTAGGTAAGCCCTGAAAACCTCAATATTAGTCATCTGCTTTTCATGCCTAAGCTTGTTATTATTACTGTTTAGAAACTCTTGGATGTACGGGAGTTTTATAAACTTCCCCAGCATTTCCTCAGTACAGAATTTTATGCTGGTTAAGTCTATGTATATATGTCTTTTTATTCTCCTGCCTCCGAATTCCTGCATTCCTGTCCAATTCTTAAATGAGTCTGATATTAATGCATAAGTCGGAATCATTGATATGCTTTTATTCCAGTTCTGAACCTTTACAGTATGCAGTGTTATATCTATTACATCTCCATCTGTATCATATTTTGGCACTTCAATCCAGTCACCAAGCTTAACCATATTATTTGCAGTAAGCTGAATACCGGCTACAAATCCAAGTATGGAATCCTTAAATATCAGTGTTCCTATTGCTGTTGCAGCTCCAATACCGCTTAGCATAATCCAAGGAGAACGTTTTATAAGAAAACCGACGATTAATACAATTCCTATAATAACTGCAATGATCTCAATAACCTGCAGAAACCCTTTTATGGGTCTTGTTCTTTCTTCCGGGCCGCTTCTATAAATCTCATCAATGGAATTAAGAAGCTTATGCACAGCGAATATAATAACTATTACTATATAGACAGAGGCGATTCTCTGAATCCAATCCTGATATTCAGTAAAAACAGGCGCAAAACAATAGATAACAACCCCGGGGATAATATCAACCAGCTGATCGAAGGCCTTATTTTTAAGTAGAATATCGCCCCACTTACGATTGGATTTTGCAGCATATGGTTTAACAATTTTAAGAAAGAGCTTTTTCATAATCAAATCAATCACTATTCCAAGTATTATAATGGCGACAACTGCAATAATATTTGACAAAATGACAGAAAGCTCTTCGTTCATATTGTTATGCACCAGCCAACTTTTGATAAAATCAATCATTTGTAACACCGGCCTTTGAAATATACTTTGGAACTGCAATTATTATATCATAAATCCGAAGGATTTATGATATCCGCCCATGTGCGTTTTGCGAAGCAAAAAATCGCACGGGCAAATAATAAGAAGATATCCTGTATGCGAAGTATCGCATACAGGATATCATAAATCCGAAGGATTTATGATATCCGCCCATGTGCGTTTTGCGAAGCAA
>CAYURW010000001.1:17331-20881 GCA_964447145.1 uncultured Clostridiaceae bacterium | reverse complement strand
ATATCATAAATCCGAAGGATTTATGATATCCGCCCATGTGCGTTTTGCGAAGCAAAAAATCGCACGGGCATATAATAAGAAGATATTGTGTCTCGCTTCTCTTTGCAGGGCCTTTTAGTTGCATTTACTATGTCAATTGAAGCTTGTCAAACAAACAATATATTGTGTCAATATTTATTGACAAATACAATATATAGTAGTAATATGTATTTGTAAACAAATATGGTTGGCATTTGATATAGGGCCGCACACTTTATGGGGTATGTGCGGTTTTTGTCTGAATATGGGGGTATTTTTATGCAGTTATCCGGCTATATGAAGCTTACTCTCCAGGATTACCCGGAGCATGTTGCAGCAATGTGTTTCATGAGAGGGTGTCAGCTAAGGTGCCCTTATTGCCACAATGCAGAAATTGTCCTTTCAGGAGAGCAGGGCGGAGATACTGAAGGTGAGGACAAAACCTCGGAATTTCTTTCCTACCTTGAACAAAGGAAGCATCTTTTGGATGGCGTTGTGGTCAGCGGGGGAGAGCCTTTGCTGCAGAAAGACATACAGGATTTTTTGCACATAATTAAAGAAAAGGGGCTGAAGGTAAAACTCGATACCAACGGTCTCATGCCTGACAGATTAAAGGAATTGATCAATGATAAGCTCTTGGACTATATTGCATTGGACTTTAAGAACTGCAGAGAAAATTACCCGGAGACAGTGGGGTTGAGCAGACCGAAGGATCCAATAATTACGGAAAATTATTACAACAGCTGGAGGACAAGCCTGCATTATCTCAGAGAGAGCAAGGTCCCCTATGAGATAAGGACAACGGTTGTGAGAGAATTGCATCCCCACGAGGCTCTCCTGCGGATGACCGAATCCATTTGCCACGAGTCAGGAGCCCGGGAAAGATGGTTTATTCAATCCTTTGAGAGAAGCGGATCTATAATGCGGGATTACACAAATCAGGAGATAAATCTTACAGCTTATTCAAAAGAAGAAATGGAGGGAATCAGGCAGGAATTATCAGTACTGGCCCCCGGTGTTCAGTTGAGGGGTTAGAAGGACATCGATTCAAAATATTGTAATGGAGGTATTAGCGACTATGGAGTATCAAGTTGAAAAAAGGGATAAACGCAAAGTCTCATTTGAAATCGAGAAAATTCGCCATGCCATACAGCGTGCTTTTGAAGCCCAATTGGTCAATTATGACGATTCTGTATTGGACCTGCTGGCACTTAGGACAACTGCGGAATTTGAATCACAGGTAATAAAGGGTGTCATCGCAGTTGAACAGATACAGGATGCGGTGGAAGTTGTACTGATCCAGGCGGGGTATGCAAAGGTGGCAAGAGCTTATATCCTGTATCGAAAGCAGCACGAAAAAGCCAGAAATGCCCTGAGCACTCTGCTGGATTACCGGAAGGTAGTGGACAATTATGTTAAGAATGAGGATTGGCGCGTAAAAGAGAACTCGACTGTTACATATTCTGTGGGAGGACTGATACTTTCCAACAGCGGAGCCATAACCGCAAACTATTGGCTTTCTGAAATATATGATGAAGAGGTGGCGAATGCGCACAGGAACGGGGACATGCACATACATGATTTGTCAATGCTGACAGGCTACTGCGCAGGTTGGTCGCTTCAACAGCTGATAAGGGAAGGGCTGGGGGGTATAGATGGGAAAACGACCTCTGCCCCGGCCCGGCACCTTGCATCATTATGCAATCAAATGGTCAATTTTCTTGGAATCATGCAGAATGAATGGGCAGGAGCCCAGGCATTCAGCTCTTTTGATACATATCTGGCCCCTTTTGTCAAAGTGGATAACCTGACCCAGGATCAGGTTCAAAAATGCATCGAATCCTTTGTGTATGGGGTCAACACCCCAAGCCGCTGGGGAACACAAGCCCCTTTTACGAATATTACAATGGATTGGACGGTACCTAAGGACTTAGCAGGGCAGCATGCCATTATCGGGGGCAAAAAGACGGACTTTACCTATGGGGAATGCCAGAAAGAAATGGATATGGTAAACAAGGCATTTCTTAACATAATGATTGAGGGTGATTATGAAGGCCGCGGCTTTCAATATCCGATACCTACATATTCAATTACCAGGGACTTTAATTGGGCAGACACCGAGAATAACCGGCTATTGTTTGAAATGACCGCCAAATACGGGACCCCCTACTTCTCGAACTACATTAACAGCGATATGGAGCCTTCCGATGTTCGAAGCATGTGCTGCCGTCTGCGCCTGGATTTGCGGGAGCTTCGAAAAAAGGGAGGGGGTTACTTTGGAAGTGGCGAAAGCACCGGCTCAATAGGTGTCGTGACCGTTAATCTGCCTCGGATCGCTTATCTGTCAGCGACACCGGAAGAGTTTTACAGCCGCTTGGACTCCGTAATGGATGTAGCAGCAAGATCCTTAAAGACAAAACGTAATGTGATCACCAGACTGTTGGATTCAGGCCTGTACCCCTATACAAAACGATATTTGGGCACCTTCCAGAATCATTTCTCTACAATTGGCTTAATCGGTATGAATGAAGTGGGGCTGAATGCTCCATGGCTTATAGCTGATCTTACTGATGCACGTACCCAGCATTTTGCAAAGGATGTTCTGAACCATATGCGGGAGCGCCTATCCGATTACCAGGAGCAATACGATGATTTGTACAATTTGGAGGCTACACCCGCCGAATCAACTGCCTATCGGCTTGCAAAGCACGATATTAGCAAATACCCCGAAATTATCACTGCAGGAAAGCCGGAAAGCGCACCTTATTATACCAATAGCTCACACCTGCCAGTAGACTATACGGAGGATGCATTTCAGGCATTGGATATTCAGGATGAGCTGCAGACACTATATACCAGCGGAACCGTGTTTCATGTATTTCTAGGTGAAAAAATGCCTGACTGGAAGTCCACTGCAAAACTGGTCAATACAATTGCAAAGTCTTACAGACTGCCGTATTATACTATAAGCCCGACATACTCCATATGCAAGGAACATGGCTATCTGAGGGGGGAACAGGCAGTCTGCCCAACCTGCGGAAGAAATACCGAGGTGTACAGCCGTATTACCGGGTACTATCGTCCGACATGCAACTGGAATGACGGAAAACTGCAAGAGTATAAGGAGCGGAAGGAATACGCAATAGGATAGGGACTTAGGGAGTCAAGCTGTAAAAGCAGGGTGAAATCAAAATAATAAAGCAAAGGAACAAGAGGGATGGTTTTTCAGAGAAAAACTGTCCCTTCCACTTTTAAATAACATTTTTTGTACTAATAATGCTCATATTTTACCTATTCATACAAACCGGAGGCTTATATAATAATAGTACATTTACGAAGACCTTAACTGCTAGGGGGGAACCCGGCAGGTAAATTTCTTTTTTGCATTTTGAGAATCACAATTTCAAGGACGTAAATGCTTCGTGCTTAACATATTACATTAAATTCAGTTAGCACGAAATCATTTTCCTTGATTTTATTGAATTTGCGTATATAGTTCAGCGTTTTAAGACGCATGTACTTTAGCGCGTTC
>CAYURW010000001.1:2209-17321 GCA_964447145.1 uncultured Clostridiaceae bacterium | reverse complement strand
TATAGGTCCGAGTAATACAAATAGAATTTTTAAGAAGGAAGTGAAGGAATGAATAAGACTAAAAAAATGACTGCTCTGTTTGTAGCTCTTATCATGATACTATCTTTTGCGGTCAGTCCTGTTTCGGCGGCATACGGGAGCGCACCGGTTCCCCCAAAACTGCCTCCGGTGAAGGGACCCGTAGATACAAAAACACAGGAGACAAAACCAGAGACTGACAAATCTTCTTCAGTACCTTTAGCACCAAAAACTCCTAAACTGCCGGCTCTCAATCTTAAAAAACCCCAATTAGTGCGGGAAGAGCCGGCCAGGGCGCAGGGAGTAAATTATGAAATCAGGGAAAACGTCAAGAGGATTCCTCAGGGGATGCAATACAGCCTTGATATTCTAACTTTGAACAGGCTGTCAACCTTCGAGATTGGCGAAGAAAACGACGAGCCCTTTGACAAGATAAACGGGATAAGGTATCCTGCGGGCTCAAAGCTCTTGACCGTACAAAGAAGTACTGCCTCATCCTTTGACCCTAAAATAGGTGAAATATATATTGATGAGGATGAGGGCAATGCATTTAGAATATTAGGATATGAGGATGAGGGAGAGAATCAGCAGGGCTATGACCTTTATGCGGTTGAGATTCCCGAGCTTCCTGAAGTATTTAATTCCTACAATATTCCCAAACAGACAATAAATCTTACAACGGGGAACATAGCTTATATAGATCCGGATTTTGAGTTAAGCCCGGAAAGCGGAATGCAGAAGAACTATCTGACAAAGTCTGACGAGGGTATTCCAGTATACGAAAATGATTATGTCAGATGTTTCATAGAAGGAAATAAACACGTTCTCAGATTAAAGAGCAATGTAATAATATTTGAATACCCGCCAAAGGAAGAAGTAGAAGAAAAGGAAAGAGAGAAGAAAGAGGCGGAGAAGCGTAAATTTGAGGGGGATTGGTGGGAAAAGGAGCAATATTCCGACCTCAGAGGCGTAGAAAATGAGAGCGCCATGAGTGTATCAGTAAAAGTAAAGGAAGGCAGTACAATAACTGTTGAGAACCCCCAGCTCAATACAGAATTCGACATTAACTTCCTTACCACTCAAATGGATGCGACATTTTCTTTCATCGGGAAAGCTACGGCAGATGTAACCCTCATTGGGGATATGACCTTTAAGTATTCTTTAGAAAAATGCGTATATGGATATGATATCGATTTAGGCAAGGTTGCGGGTAAGGAAAAAGGCAACAAGGCCTTCGTCGGAATATTTCTTGTATTGGGCATAGACGGTAAGATTCATGTAGAGGTAAGAGCCATAGCCACAGGGGATGCTGAAGCAGGATTCACATATCGTTCCATAGGCTTCGGCAGTCTTCCTTACTATGTAGGACCCATTTCCAAATTTAACCCCACATCCTTTGACATAAGCTTTACCGTTGACGGCGAGATTCATACAACCTTGGCATGCGTTCCCCAGGTGGGAGTAATTGTTTGGGGATGCGAACTGGGGGTGCTTCAGATATGGGTCGGGTTTAAGTCAACAGCACTGTTCCATTTTGAAGGAGGCGGAGGTACCGATACGGAGGAAACCTTCAGCGGAAATGGCTCAGTCGACTTGCGAGCCTTCGGAGAGCTGGTGGGTTATTTGATTGGGAAGAGGTATTCCATCTTTTATATAGAATTCCCCATTTTCAAAGGTGAATGGAAAATCGGGGAGGAGGTTTCCGGCAGCGGAGGAGATGCGGTAAGGAAGGTTTTGCCCTTTGTCAAGGTAGATGCTGATGCGTATACCAATAAGGTGGAAGGGAAGATAGCCTTTTCCATTGCGGGTAAGACCGTAACTGGGTACTTAGGGGATAATGCGGACATGGGCACTTTCAATGAGTATTATAACAGCCCCTTTAATTTAGAAGTATATGACAAGGACGGTAGACGCAAATTTTATAGGGGGCTGACTACTGACCATGCCGGAAAATTTTCAATAGTATTTACCGGGAATGAAAACATTTTCCCCAGCGATAAAGTTATCATAAATGTCGAGGATTTCATGAGCCCGCAATTTACATTAGAAGACGGTAGAAATTTCAAGGTTGTCGGAAAGAGTCCGGAGATAAAACCGACAGTACCTTTCAGCTTAATGGACTTTGATGTGGATACCTTTAACGATGTAATTTCGGGATGGGTGTCGGGAGATTATACGGGGCCTATTAGCATCAGCATAGAGAAATACGTAAACAACAATAAGGTTACGGATATCCAAACTGCAAATGTTCAAGAGGGATTTTTTAAGTTTGACTATCCTATTGATCAGTCAACCGATCGGGTAAAAGTGTATATCGAATTCGAAGGTTCAAGTTACGGAGCAGGTCCAAAGCTGCGCAATCTGGATGCATTGGTTATTAATACATCCAATTATTATGAAGATTCTGTAAGTTCTTCATCCACAGGGTCAGCCGGAGGACAGGGCAGCGGAATTCCTTCAATGACTATACCGGGAGGAATTGACAGAGGCGGTCCTTCTCTGCCCGGGGGCGCAGTAGCGGCCCAGGATAATCTCAATAATTTGTCCTCCGTGGATATTGCGGGCAACAGAATAATAAAACCTGAGAAAGTAATGGGTATGATTACCAACAGGGCTGAAATGGGATATTCAACCAAGCAGGGAGATTACTCTGTAAGGTCCGGAGTCAGCAGCGAAAATCTGAATTGTTTTACCGGCAGCGTAAAAATAACAGCAATACCTGTGCAATCAGCTCTGGATGTTATGCTGCAGAAGCTTAGTGAGAACAAAACCATCTATGATGTTCCGCATCCGGATAGTATCCATAATCCATCCGAGGCAGCCTCGTCATCGCAGGCTGAGTTTACAGCAACAACCCTAGCGCGTCAGGAAATGGGTTTAAGAAAAGTAAAAGACAATAACAGTCCGGTAGGCTTCACCATGCAGTCCTATCCGACACCTTCAGCAAAGTTCCAATTCAATAATCCTGATGTGGTTGCATACAAAATTGAGATAAATTATGAAGGATTGACTGCTGAACATGTGTTTAACCCTTTTGTATCTCATTATGAAAGCGGCCACCGTTATTCCATGTCAGATTTCATCGGACCCCTGAGAGAATCTTACAGGCTTAGGACTCAGGAAAGGGCAGAATCAATATCAAATCCTGTGGATACTCAGCGCGGCATTGGAAGCGACATTATGAGAGATATACAAAATCAACTGAATCAGCAGAGGCATTAGAAAGAGGCTGGGACATTAAGAATTAAATACAAGGGGAAAAGCGGGGGGACAGGAGTCTCCCCGCTTGCTATATAAGCAGCCAATTGCTATATTATTATTACAGGTATTGAGCGCTGCATATCCTTAGATGGCAATGAAGCGGAGGCAGCTGCTGCCTATACTTAATGCAGCGAACAAAATGAAATAGAAGGAGGAAATTATGTGATAGATTACAGGAACAGAATAAAGGGCTTGCGGGATTACATGGAAAATGCCGGCATCGGAATGTGTTTCCTTCCAACATCCGGCGAAGGGGAATACCTGACAGGAATACCGAAGGGATTGTACGAACCTACATATACCAACTCCTATGGCGAATGGGCCTGCGGGGTATTTATATTTCCCGGCAGGATCCTGCGCTTTGTGCCGCAAATGTCGGTAAGCCTCGGCCATGTGGAAGAAGACAAATACGGAATAATTGACGATTATGTTACAATATCCGAGGGTGTATCAGTTAAAGAAACAGTGCAGAAAGCTATAGGCAGTGAACTTAAAAATGTTAAAAGGGCTGCCGTTGCAAAAAATACTTTTTCCTCGACCCTGATAAATCTCAAGGAAATGGTTCCGGATTTAGAGTATGTTTTGATAGAAGACTATGTAAACGGCCTCAGGATGATAAAAACCGATTATGAACTCTTTAAGATGAGGGAAGCTGGCAGGATAACGGATGAGGTTTTTGCCGGGATAGTGCCTCTTCTAAAGGTGGGTATGAGCGATATTGATATAAAATGCGAAATAGACAACCTCATACTGCAAAAGGGTTGCGAAGGAAACTCCTTCCATACCGGGGTACTTATAAGCGGAGGAAAGAACAAAACCCATTGGAGCAATGCCACCGGAAATACTGTAGAGGAAGGGTGCACGGTAGCCTTTGATTTTGGAGTCATGAAAGAGGGTTTTTGTTCCGATTTCGGAAGGACAGTGTATGCGGGGGAACCGACAAAGGAAATGATAAAAATACATGAGGCAGTAATGGAAACCCAGAGAATAGCCATAGAGGCAATGGCACCGGGCAGGGTAACCTGTGAAGAGCTTAATATGATAGCCAGGGGATATCTGGAGGAACTGGGCTACTGCAAGGGCTTCCGCCACCGGTTAGGCCACTCGATAGGAAGAGACGTCCACGAATATCCGTACCTTATGCCGGGCTATAAGGAAGTGCTCCGGAAGGGCATGACCTTTACCATTGAGCCCTCGGTCATTATCGATGACCAGATGCTTATAAGGGTGGAGGACGTGGTAGAGGTTGGGGAAAACAATGGCATACCCCTGAGCCGGTACTCGAAGGATATCATTGTAATATAGGAACAAGGTATACTGCTTAAATAAAATTGAATGGGGATGAGATTATGAAAAGGGGCATATCGCTATTTTTAACTCTGTTGATCATTCTCACGGCGTTTCCTGTGCATGCAGAGGCTCCGGGGGTGAGGGCGACCCTGCCTGAAATAAATGCCGAGGCATTCGGCCAGACTGCCATAAATGATACTGCATTGGGATCATTGTTTCAATTTGACAGGGATTTGCCCCGATACGACTGGGGCCCCAAAGCGCCTGTGCCGGCAAAGCTTTCAGGCGTAACCTATAATCTGGCAGATAATGTGGTAAAGGTAAATTCCGAAGTTTCAAAAAGTATTCGCTCGGTCCGCCAGGTGGAAAGCCCGGGGGCAGCGGCCGGAAGTGTCAACAGAATTATCGGGCAAGGCGGATTAATAAAGGCCGATCAGCTGAAAGCCGCTGCCGGCTCCCCAATAATAAAGCCCGGCTCAGTATTTGTGGATTTGGAGAACAATCTGGCTTTCAAGGTACCGTCGCTTCCCTCCGGGACAGACGATATATTTCAAGATTACCTGCCCGTGGTAAGGCCTGAATTACAGGAAATCATCAAGGATTTCAATATCCCTGAGCAAACAGTCCGGCTAAACCAAGGAAATATAAGCCATTTTGTCAAGGATGCCGATGGGAACAGTTTGGATAAATACCTGAAAAAACCCGGCCAGACTTACGTAATGTCTCAAAGCACGACAATGGAGCCAATTAAGCCCACTCATCTGAAGGATATAATAGCAGAGTTCGGTTTCCCGACGGAGGGCGTCAATCTGAGCGGAGTGACCCCAAGCGGCAGGCCGGTAACGGTAAACGTAAAGGGTTATCTTGCCATAGGAGACATGGACTTAGACGGGTACTACAAAAAATGGAAATATGCTTTTTGGTTTTCCGTTGCGGAAGAAATGCAGCTTCAAGCGACTGTTGCCGTGGAGCTGAAGGAAGAGGTGCGCATACCGATCCTTGGTATGGACATAGGCTTTGACTCGGATATCGGTAGTATTGCAGGCGGCCTCTTCCTTGTTGTAGGAGTTGACGGGAAGTTTACTCTCCAGATAGAGGCGCGGCAGTGGGTGGAGCTCAAGCAGATTGGGCTCCAAGGCAGATGTGCATATTATGTGCCTTGTACCATAGGACCCCTGTTTAAGGTCGGAGATAACGGTTTTGATCTGGATGCACATTTTAGCGGAGCAGTAAGCGGGTATGTAAAGGCAGGAGCCCTGCTGGAGCTCAGCCTGCTCGGGTTTGATATTGTAGGAGCAGGGGTTTTTGCCGGTATGGGTGCGAAGGCTGCGGTATTAGACGATTACATTGAAGCGGATTTGTACGGTATAGTGCAGGCATATATAAAATTCCTGGGGAAACATAAGGATATTATTAATTGGCAGCCCACTATACTGCATAAAAAGCAAAAGAATACTGCCGGATACGTTTTGACCTTCAAGGAGGTTTGCGGCTACAGGGATGAGGTCTGGGGAGTCCTGAAGTATGATGCAGGGGCTAAAGGGTTTGTGCCGGAACCTGATAAGGATGTTACCATTTTTGTAAAGAGAACGGGGAACATTATGTCTGGCACAGTACCCGGTATAAAGAGCTATCCCGTCAAAACGGATAAAAACGGGGATTTTCATAAATCAGGGGTAGATTTACAAAAAGGGGATGAGGTATATATCCGCCTTAAGGAAAGGAATGGAACCGGATATATTAGCTTTGAACCTGTTACGCCTACATTCCCCTTTGATAAGGTTATAGTTCAGGAGGCAGACTTTTTCAATGACTACGTCAAAGGTTATGTCCCTCCGACAATTGTTAAGGATTGGATCACAGGGGGGCAAAAGGAAATGGTGTTTGAACTTAACAAAAGCCCCAAAAGCTCCCTGAAGGTAAACGGAAAATCTGCCGCCCCGGATTCTCATGGCTTTTTCAACCTTACAGGAATCAATGTGCTTCCATCGGATGTGATTTCTGCCAAACTGATATTTGACGGATGGGTTGTAGATTCAAATTCTATAATGCCCTCGGTAGTTTTCAGCGCACAATCAATAAGGATGCCGGTTTCACATGAGAAAATAATTGCAAACACTAAGCCTGCAGATGTGATGAAGCTGAATGAAACCATAATAGTGACAAACCAGCGGGGTACAAAGGTATATACCGGGGATGCGTTATTTACCGTAAGCGGGTACACTCAGGCTGCAACTGCCTGCTATATAATCAATCCGAAAACCGGCCTGCCCATTATGCAGGCTATGGGGATCGGGGATCAGACCCAACCGGTCAAGCTGCATGCGGTGCAGGATACAGAAGAAGGCGGGCTTGGGGCATCTTGCTTCATTAATGCAATAACAAAGAAATGGATATGGGAGCCGCCGGCCCCCATACAACCGCATAAGAATGCAGAACCGAAAATAACAGATATAGCCCCGAGAAAAACAGATATAGTGCTGCCAAAACCTTCTATATCCTTAATTAATCCGGCAGACCCCGATTTCAAAAAACTCCTGCCCGGTCTGCCTCAGAGATCATTTTTCCTGAGTTATGATGATAAATTTGATAAGTATGAAGACTATGATTATTATAATAATGATACCGGTAAAACGGAGAACTACAGCGGGCAGGTGGACGGAACGCAGATGATAAAATGGGATGGCATGGTTGTTATCAATTATGAAGGAGCCAAAATAGTTATTGAAATCAAGGATGAGCGCAGGGAAAGCGGGGAATCCAAATTTGAAACGCTATCTCCCGAATGGATGGGTAAGGATGTAAAGGGCATGCTTAATCGTTATATGGAGAAGATAGGGGGAAACCTTGTATTTCCTATGCCAGACGAAATGATCAGGCAGGAGGCGCTTTCAATGCCGAGATGATTGCTGTACACTGCCGGCAAAACCGGCAAATGGGCACCTCAGGGAGTTTCATAATAAACTTCCCTGGGCGCCTTATTATGTGACTGGGATTAGTGCGCCATATTCGTATTGATGAATCATTAAGCTTTTGATAATATTAATATGTAATGCAAATATATTGTAAGGGGTGCGAAAAAATGGGGATAATTAAGGCCATAGCAAGTGCAGTCGGAGGTTCGCTGGCCGATCAGTGGCTGGAAGTGATAGAGCCTGAGGGCATAAGCGATACAACCGTATTTGCCGCAGGAACAAAGGTACGAAAGAATGACAAGCGCAACGCAAATGTAAAGGGAACTGACAATACAGTTTCAAACGGATCTGTAATACATGTCTATCCGGGTCAGTTCATGATGATGCTGGATGGAGGAAAGGTAGTGGATTATACTGCCGAAGAAGGTTACTACACAGTGGATAATTCATCTCTTCCTTCCATGTTCAACGGGAATCTGGGGGATGCAGTAAAGGAATCCTTTAACAGGATCAAATACGGAGGAGTTACTCCTACAGCGCAGAAGGTCTACTATATTAACCTTCAGGAGATCAAGGGAATCAAATTCGGCACAAAAAATCCTCTCAACTACTTTGATAATTTCTATAATGCAGAGCTGTTCCTCAGAACCCACGGCACCTATTCCATAAAAATAACGGATCCTTTATTGTTTTTCCGTGAGGCAGTACCTAAGAGTCAGGACAAGGTCGAAATCGAAGACATTAACGAGCAATACCTCTCAGAATTCCTGGAGGCTCTGCAGACTTCAATGAACCAGATGTCGGTAGACGGCATCAGAATATCTCATGTTGCATCAAAGGGAATGGAACTGAGCCGGTATATGTCAAATATATTGGATGAAGAATGGAAAAGAATGCGGGGCTTTGAAATACAAGCAGTTGGGATAGCAAGCATATCCTATAACGATGAATCTATGGAGCTTATCAACATGCGCAACAAAGGCGCTATGCTGGGAGATCCCAGTGTCAGGGAAGGCTATGTGCAGGGCTCTATAGCAAGGGGAATGGAGGCGGCAGGTTCAAATACCTCGGGAGCTGCGGCTGCTTTTATGGGTATGGGAATAGGGCTGCAAACCGGGGGAGGCTTTATGGGTGCTGCTTCCCAGTCTAATATGCAGCAGATGCAGCAAGCACAGCAAATGCAGCAATCACAAAAAATGTACCGGCAGGCACCCGGCCAGCAGGAACAGCAGGCATCTACTGCTGCAGGGGTATGGAAATGCAGCTGTGGCAAGGAAAACAGCGGAAAGTTCTGCTCAGAATGCGGGGGAAAGAAGCCCGAAGCACTAAAATGTAACAACTGCGGTTATGAAGCATCCGACTCCAAGCCCAGATTCTGTCCCGAATGCGGAAAACCTTTTCTTTAGAGAGGTGTGAAGAATGTCAGTAAGCAGCTACAAGTGTCCAAATTGCGGAGGAGGGTTGAAATTTGACCCTCGATTGCAGAAGTCAAAATGCGAATTCTGTTTAAGCGAGTTCACAGAGGTTGAGTTGGAGGAAGCAGGCAGAAGGATGGAGGAAAAGGCCGCCGGTCATGCAGAGGCCGGGGATAAGGGAGCGGGCCATGTAAAAGGATATTTATGCAATAGCTGCGGTGCCGAGGTGGTTACGGAGGAAACCACATCAGCCACCTTCTGCTATTATTGTCATGAGCCGGTGCTTTTAACTGACAGGCTTACGGGGGAGTTCAAGCCTACAAAGATAATCCCCTTTGCATATGACAGGGATAAGGCGGTGCAAAGCTTCTTATCCTGGGCAAAATCCAAAAGGTTTGTTCCCAGGGAGTTCTACAGCAACTCGCAATTAGAAAAAATAACCGGGGTCTACATACCCTATTGGATGGCCGACGTCAGGGCTGACATTGACTATTCGGGGGTAGGTACAAATACAAGGATATGGAGAGCCGGGGACATAGAATATACGGAGCATAGCGATTATAAAATAGAAAGGCAGGGAGAAATAGAGGTTGATCGCATGCACGAGCCGGCAATGAGGAAAATTGACAAGGGGCTCCTGAATTCCATTTCTCCCTATGACGAATCAAGGGCTTCAGATTTTTCAATGTCCTATTTAAGCGGTTTTTTTGCCGAAAAGTACGATATAGGCAAGGATGAAGTACAGCCCACCATAGAGGAGAGGGCAAAGAACTACACCACGGCATTGCTTCGGGAATCCATCGGAAGCTATGACAGAGTCAAAATGGACAAAAGCGATATGGACATATCCATAAAGGGCTGGGATTATACCCTGCTTCCTGCATGGATATTGACCTATAAATACAAAGGGAAAACATATATATACGCAGTAAACGGTCAGAATGGAAATGCCTATGGTGAATTGCCGGTTGACAGCAAAAAGCTTGGTATCACTTCGGGGATGCTGGCTGCGGCTGTATTTGCGCTGGCGCTGATAGGGGGGCTTATGATATGGTAAAGAAAGATTATAGGAAATTCATATCAGTATTCCTGGCTGTATTGACTGTAATTGCAATGACCTGCACCGTATATTCCGATAAGGCACTGGTGGCGGACCAGGCCGGTCTTTTTAGCGGGGAGGAAGCGGCAAGCCTGAACGAAAAGGCTGAGGCTCTGGGCGCAAAGTACAGTATGGACATAGTTATAGTTACTACAAGTGATACGGGAGGGAAGAGCTCAAGGGATTATGCCGATGACTATTTTGATTATAACGGCTACGGCATAGGTGAGGATAGGGACGGAATACTGCTGCTTCTTGACTATGATAACAGGGAGGCATATATATCCACTTCGGGAGTGGGGATAAGGTATCTGACAGATATTCGGATAGAAAGGGTATTAGACGAAGTTTTTGACGGCGGCCTTACATCCGGAGACAATTATGGAGCTGCGGACGCATTCCTGGAAGCGACAGCAAAATACCTGGCAGAGGGGATCCCAAAGGGACAATACAGTGTACCCGAACCTGTCGCCAATACACTTTCTATGCTGGAAGCCCTGGGAGGAGCCGCTGTTTCGGGGATATTCGGGTTAGGTTTCTTTGCTCTGACTAAGAGTGGATACAAGGGGAAACCCAAACCCGGCGTATTTGAATTTCGGAAGAACAGCATTGTAAGCATGGGGATAGCTGAAAACAACCTGGTAAATCAATATGTCACAACAAGAAGAATACCAAAACCCTCTTCTTCCGGGTCTTCTTCAGGAAGAAGCACCACACACAGGTCAAGCAGCGGCAGGAGCCACGGAGGCGGAGGAAGGAAGTTTTAGGGTGGAGGATCTATGCATAAGAGGTATTTACCAATTATTTTTGTGGTAATTGCCGCCATTTTGTGGGGCACCATCGGTATATACAGCATGCACCTCAGCATGCTGGGCTTTGGCGTACTTCACCTGGTGTCTATAAGAGCCCTGTTTTCAGCCATTTTCATATTCCTGTTTCTGCTGGTAAAGGATAAAAGTCTGCTTAGAGTTAAGCTTAAAGATATTCCATATTTTTTTGGCACCGGTTTATTAAGCTTTGTTTTTTTTAACTGGTGCTATTTTATTGCTATTAACAGGACATCACTTTCGGTTGCCGCAATACTTCTATATACTGCTCCATCCTTTGTCATGATTTTTTCCGCTTTTCTCTTTAAAGAAAAAATAACCCTAAGGAAGGTTATGGCCCTCATCATTACCTTTGTTGGATGCGTTATGGTAACCTCTTCCTTCGGGGACAAAGGCGCCCAATACTCTGCATTGGGAATCCTGGCAGGGTTAGGCTCAGGGCTTGGCTATGCCCTATACAGTATTTTTGGCAGGTATGCACTTGAAAAGTATGATCCATATACAGTGACCCTATATACATTTGTTGTTGCCAGCCTGTTCCTGGCGGTGATCGGTAATATAGGAGGCACCTTAATGATGCTTCATAATATCGGAGGCTGGGATTATGCGGTGTTGTTAAGCCTGCTGGCTACGGTACTGCCATTTCTTTTCTACACAAAAGGAATGACGCAGCTTGAAACAGGCCGGGCCTCAATAACGGCGACTTTGGAACCGGTTGTTGCCACCATTGTTGGAATTGTAATGTTCAATGAACCGGTCTCTGCGATCAAAATAACAGGCATACTACTGGTGCTGGCTGCTGTTGCAGCATTGAACACGCAAAAGGAGGAAGCAAAATAGACAAAATAATGCACGGTAATGTGCATTATTTTGTCTATTATTTATTTCCGGAGCCGTTTATTGTCCGGCCTGTGCAGTATCGCTGGAAACCGTTAATTCCACAAAGCGCCGCAGCACTGCTGAAACCTCAGCACGGGTAGCTGTACCCTGTGGATCAAAGGTATTTCCATTTTTTCCGCTGATTACTCCTGCCATTTGTATCTGTTTTACAGCATCCTTGGCATAGGCACTGATTTTTGAGTTGTCCCCAAAGGTGTTTTCCCCGTGGACTTTTGGCAGTGTAAAGCTGATTGCCTTAGCGTAGCTTTGCATCATAACCGCCATCTGTTCACGAGTAATTGATTGATCCGGGGCAAATTCCCCATTACCGGTACCGTTTACGATACTGTTTTTGCTTGCCCATTCAACGTAGGCCATGTAGTAGGCATCGCTTTTTACATCATTGAAGCTGCTCTGTTTGTAGGCACTCACATCGGCATTTGCAAGCCTGCCAAGGGCGGTAACGAACATCCCCCTTGTCATTGCAGTATTCGGACTAAAGCTATCTGCTGATGTTCCCCCAAGCAGCCCGCGATTTGCTACGAAGGCAATGTCTTCCTTTGCCCAGTGGGCTGATATATCGGTAAAGTTAGGTACATCCTGTTTATAGCCCACACCATAGGTGGAGAAATGGTTGGTGGAAAAACGCAGCACCTTGTTCACACTGTCATAGACTGAGTTTGCCAGCCAGTGTACATTTCCGCTTTCATCTACATATACTGCCTGCACATTGCCAGCCAGCTCGTTTGTGCCAAGGGTGTAAGGAATGGTTACCGATATGCTGCCTGAACCAAAGCTTTGTACCCTCCTGCTGTTGCTGTGGTTCACCTTAAGATCAAACACGGGGCGGGAGCCGATAGCGGCTCTGGAATTGCTTGAAAGCGTGCCATTATCTATGCGGGTGGCGGCAAGACTTACATTGCCTCTCGCTTGCCGATTCATTTCTCTCACTGCTGCCAAATCCATGCTAATGACGATATCAAAGCCATTTACCGCAATGACAATATTGGTAATCCCCTTGTCAATGATGGTGTCCAGCACTTCCTTTGGCAGATTGACTGTAAGGTTGTTTGTATGCTGACTGCCAGTGCTTACATTCAGTATGAGAGAGATCCCATTCTTTTCACTTCCGTTCCTCTTTGCCTGTTCCAACACCTTATCAAAGGCATCAGTTATGGTTTGACTTGTTACGTCGGCTGTGACACCGCCATTGTTGTCAGTTATGCCATGAACCCTTATTTCACCTTGTGTTGGGGCGTTAGGGTTATTAGAAGAGGGCGGATTTATAGTGACACTTGTGCCGCTATTGGATGTACCGCTGCCAGAAGGGCTGCTAGGGATATTACTTCCTGAGCTGCTGCCTCCGGAGCCACCGCTGCTTGAGCTGCTACCCCCAGAGCCGCCGCTCCCTGAACCGCCACCGGATCCACCACTGCCACCTGTGTATGTCCAGTGGGCATATATGGTTGTATCAGCACTAAACACAGTGTTTGTCGTAATCTTTGAGCCACCGTTTGCCGCTGTGAACCAGCCGTCAAAGGAATAACTTCCGCTGCGGGTCGGAGTGGGCAGGCTTATCAGCTTTCCAGCCGCATCTGTCTGCATGGTGGCTGGAGTAACTATGCCGCTATTTGCATTGAAGGTAATAGTTGGAGCAAGCACCTTGAACTTGACAGCAAAGCTTCGCGCTGCGATACCTGCGCCCCCGGAAACCGTAACAATAGCATTGTAGGCTTTTGCAGAAAGCCCTTCCTTGGGTGCAACTGTGAAGCTGTCTGTGCCATCTACCCCCATGCTGTCAATCTCAGTTTTTGACAAGGCGAAGCTATCCGCATCCGCACCGGAAAGCGCAATGCTCAAGTCCCCTGTCTCTTGATTGCCTCCATTGCATACCGTCACGCTATAAGCAGATGGTGCTGCATAGCCTACCATTGCGGAGCCAAAGTCTTTGTTTGCGACAGGAACGAGAGATATTTTTTGGGAAGCTGTGGCTGCCACAAGGTCATCCCCACTTGTGATAAGGTCATATCCCTTATTGGTAATCAGAAAGCTGTTAATGAACGCTGCACCTCCTGCTACGACTACTTCGCCTAGAATACTGCCGGACAGCTCATAAACTGTAAGAGAATAGGATTTGGAACCAGGCACGAAGCTGTTGTCCACGCTAATCTTTCTAGAAGGGGTATCTACTCGAATAGGACCATTGATGTCGGGGGAGCCGGTCAGTGAAATACTGCCCTTTGAGAAAATGGCGTTACCTCCTCCGGTATTGCGTATCGTACCTCCATTTATATTTACACTTGATCCTAATGTAATATTAAGCGTTCCGCCCGCTAATTCGTTTATGCCTTCTTGATAGTTTGCTGAGCTTAGTACTGCCGGACTCGAAATGTTCAACACGCTGCTAATGCCGCCTCCCATGGGAAGGAGGTTAGATACTGCGCTGCCACTTGCTGCTGTGACACTGCCCCCGGTAATATTCAATGTCCCTCCGTTGGGCTTAAGGGTAATTCCATCCCCGCTGCCGCTGTTTGTAATGTCGGCATTGGTTGTTATCGTTATACCCTTTACACATACAGTAGCGGAATTACTCGCAGAGGTGATCTTCCCATAGAGGGTAAGCCCCCCCCAGGTAAATCCGGGTCCATTTTCAAATGTTGCGGTTCCTGAGCCAATATCAAGGGTTGTACTGCTGTTGCCAAACCATACACCGCAAGGATCACCCATAGCGTCAACACCGATGCCTTGAATGACTGCATCAAGGGTGCCGCTTGCATTGGGGACCTCCTCAGTTCCGCCGTATAAGGCAGAGAAGGTGCCGTTGCTGCCGGTGACAACATAGTCGAGAGAAGGCTCTATGTCTGTTACCAGAAGATCAATGCTGCTTGAGGTTGTGGTAAGGTAAAGGTTTTCATTGGTGAGCTTGAAATTTCTTATAAACCTCTTGCCGTTATCCACTGCAACATCACCAACCTGGACGCCGGGCGTACCCTTCAGTGTGAGTGTATAGCGCTTATTACCGGGATTAAAACCATCCCCATGGGGAACTTCAAGCTTGCCCACCCAAGCATTGATGGTACCCTGGATTACGGGTGATCCGCCAAGCTTAAGCTGAGCCCCAGAGGTTTTAATAACAACAGCGCTTTGCGTGCTGTCCTTTGCTTTGATCTCCACTGCTCCGGAAATCTCTACTGAGCCACTGGCATCATTGTGCACCGGTGTGCCGCCAAAGGTAGCCCAAATCTTACCTCCTGTGATTTTCAAAATACCGTTTCCAAAATTGTTTACTGCGCGATATGCCACATGATCTGCGTTTGTAATTATTTGTCCGCTGCTGATCTCAACTGTAGGGCTGCCTCCAATGCTAAGTGCATCGCCGCTTACATTTAATATTTCTGCTTGTATTTC
>CAYURW010000001.1:0-2109 GCA_964447145.1 uncultured Clostridiaceae bacterium | reverse complement strand
AGGTTAGTGTGGCTCTCCATAAACTCCCCCGGAAGAGCTTCTCTCATATAGCCATACATGCCTGCATTTACACTGTCATTGTAGAGCCTGTAGCTGCGTTTTTGTGCGCCACTGCCACTAAGGGCAGACACCATACTTGGCATCAATTGTTCGGCAGTCCAGTCAGCCACAGCCACAGTAGTCAGAGTTTCTCCTGATAAGTCGATTTCGGTCTCTATGCCGTAGACACTTTCGGTAACTGTGACCTCCAGGGTACCCGGCAGGTTCAGCTCATCCTCAGATGTACCGGTTTTCACTGTTTGCAAGGCAATGTTCCCATCCAACGGTTCAAAAGCGGCGATAGTTGGGCTAACACCATAGATTGCGCCGGAGTTCATTTCACCGGCTTCGGCAAAGGCTGCCATAGGTATCATAGTAGACACCATGCACACCGCCAGCATCAGGGACAGAATTTTGCCTGTTTGCTTTGTCTTCATTTGCTTATTCCTCCTTATAAAATCTCGTAGTCACGGGACTGAGGGCCCCGAAACTACAATGTTTTTTCAGCGACTACATATAGTCGCTGTATTTACTTCTTTCCATAATCCCCCGGGGACAGAAGTATCTCTAAAATCTCCTCCAGTGTTATGAATGCCCCGCCGGGCCAGTAAATGCACTTACCGTCAGTACGGGGTTTGCAGAAATCACCGCTCTCGATGAGGGCGGCAAAAGCCGGTTCGTGAATCCTGTCCCCAAGCTCCAGCAGGATGGTATGCCCGCTCTCCAGCGTAATACCAAAGGTATCCCCATCCAATGCACCCACATTAATGATCTTTAGGGTTTCTCCGTCTGCTTGCTTTGGGCATAGCATTTGAACCACCTCCTGAAATAACGAACTACCAAATCGTATTCCCCAGCCCAACCATATTTTACTAGAGGCCAAAATAAAAAGTGGCGAGAGTTCCGAAATAGTAACTCTCGCCACTTTTTATTTTATTGTAACTTTTCAAGAAGACTTTCACCTCAAAAATCCGTTAACATTTTAGGTGGAGGGAAAGATTCACTATTGTTTATTCCTGCTGGAAGCAATAGCCCTCGCCCCTTGACCATTCAATATGCCACCCACTGTTTTCGATTTTCTTACGAAGGTTGAAAATAGTTTTTTTAAGAGCCTGACTGTTGCCCATCATAGGCTGCTTCCACACCTTTTCATATAGGTATTCGGAGCTGACAAAGCGCTCCTCGTTCTGCGTGAAGATCAACAGCAGTGCAAACTTCTTTTGGGTCAGCAGCAGATCAGTTCCCTCTAAGGTGGCTACGCCTGCTGCCACATCCAGGGATAAGCGGTCACGGGTCAGCCTTTCGGGGATTTGCTCCGCCCGTCGCAAAAGAGCCTCCACACGGGCAGCCAGTACCGGGTAGGCGTAGGGCTTGGCAAGATAGTCGTCTGCACCCAGGGAGAGCCCCCGCACGGTATCCTCGGTTGTTCCCAGCGCAGTCAGCATCAGCACAGGCACATTGTTGTTCTGGTGCAGCTCCTGCAGGAAGTCCAGCCCGCTTCCATCGGGCAGCATAATATCCAGAACCACCACATCAGGGGTTTTAGCCGAAAGACAGGCTCTGGCCTCGTCAAGGTTCATAGCAATGGACACCTCATAGCCCAAAAGCTCCAGCATATCCTTATTTGCAATCTGGATACGGGGATTATCCTCAATGAGCAGCAATCTGGCTTTCGGCATGAGTGTCCTCCTCTCTGTATATGGGCAGCATCATGGTGACAGCAGTTCCCACACCCGGAACACTGTCAACCATAATCTCGCCGTCGTGGTCACGGGCAATCTGGCGACAGATAGAAAGTCCTAATCCACTGCCGCCGTCAGTCACACCTCTCTCAAATATGCGAGAGAGAAGCTCGGGCGCAATGCCTGTGCCGGTATCGGTTATGATGACGGCCACGAGATCACCTCGTTGCTCCGCATTCACACAGATTTCGCCCTGCTTTGTATGTGTCCCCGCATTGCTGAGCAGATTGGAAATAAGCTGCACCAGTTGATCGGCATTGCCATACACCGGGAGAAAGCTTTCCGGCAAGGAGAAGGTGAGGACGTTGCCCTTCTTCTCCAGCAAGCT